>CAVYIL010000088.1:0-11314 GCA_963768325.1 uncultured Flavobacteriaceae bacterium
ACTAGATTTACAAAATAAATATAATCAACTTTCATCAACAACGTTGTGAAACTTGACAAGTATGAAAATACTTTTTATTAAATAATTCCTTAATTTTTAGAATACAAAAAAACATGCATTACGTAAAATCAAAAATTATAGCGCTTGTAGCTATATTGTTTTTCTCGGCTTGTGAGAAAAAAGAAGAGTTGGAAGATACAGAGTTTAATTATTATGAAAAAAACAGTCTAAATGTACCTGTAACGTTAGCAAGAGAAGTTGCATTACAGTTTCAGAGAACAAAAGTGTTTAGTGATACTATAGCAACTACTGATAGAGAAATAGATGATGTAATTACGGTGCCTGATCTACTTGGTCAACCAGCTATGTATATCGTTAATTTCAAAAATGGTGGTTTTGTGATCGTATCTGCTTCAAAAATTGAAAATCCAATTTTAGGTTTTTCTGATCAAGAACGATTTAAATCTGACACAGATGAGGATATTCCTAGTGGTTTGGGATCATGGCTATATAGAAGTATGGAAAAAATTCAATTTTTAAGAACAAACGAACTTATAAGACCGCAAAGTAAAGGATGGGATTTATATGATTCTTCCTTTTCTAAAAAAGCCAAAGGATCAGGAGTTGAGATTTATGAAAGAGAAGTTTTTTCAATACCTCCTTTGTTAAAATCTAGTTGGGGACAAGGTAGAGGCTACAATAGTTCGCTATCTCCTATGGGTTGTCTGGATCCAAAGGGGAAACCACCTGTTGGGTGTGTGGCAACTGCTTTTGGGCAAATATTTCGGTATTGGGAAGTTCCTAAAAGGTTTAAATGGGAAAAAATGAGCTTAAATCGTCGTCCTTCTTATTCTGAGAATGAAGTGTCTAAATTGCTAAAAGAAATTGGTGACGCTGTAGATACGAGTTATGATTGTGATGGATCTGGTAGTAGGTACCTTTTTAGTTATGCAGATCATTTTACAGGTGATTCTTGGAATTATACGTATAGTTCTGAGGATGATTATGATCTAAAAAAAATTATGGAAGCTTTAGATTTAAGTAGACCTGTTTTTTTACTAGGTTGCATGAGAAAAACAATAGTAGGTTGGTGGGTTATTACCGCTAATTTTTACAGTAAATGTCATACTTGGGTTTGTGACGGGTATAGGGATGTAGGTAGGTTTAAGAAGGTAGTCTATGAAAATGGAATAGATGAAAATCCAGTATGGGAATCTGAAGAGATATACCTTCATATGAACTGGGGCTGGGACGGAAGAGACAACGGTTTTTTTAGAGAAAACAATTGGTATACTAGAGGAGCACATACTGATTATAAATATAAAAGAGGTATGATCATTGGATTAAGACCAAAAAACAATATCTATAATTAAAAATAAATACGCCGTTTATTGATATAAACGGCGTATTTATACTGTATTGATAATAATAATTTAGAAATTATAGGCTATTCTTGTGGCTAAATAACTAGAAGAAGTACCTTCAGTACTAATAATATTGTATCGTAATCCAAGGTCAATATTTTCATTGACTAAAAATCCTCCTCCAATAGCATAACTCATATTTGTGGTAGTAGTTTTAATATTTACATTCCGAGTTTCAACCGTAAAAAAGTGTTCTTTAGACTCTAAACCCTTTGTCGTAACACCTACTAAGTGTACTCCTAACTGTCCGTGTAAATAAAACCCTTCTTCGTTAGAGTCTATATAATATTTAAATCCAGCTTGTATCGGCATCATATATGCAGATTTTATTTCTTTAGTAGTTATCATATGAATATAACCAACTTGCCCTGTAACTCCCATGTTATCGTCAATGGCATATTCGCCTCCAACTGACAAACCTGCACCAAAAGATGTTGATTTTCCAAAATCTCCTAATGGTAATACTACTTCCGCTCCTACAGATGCGGTAAATTGTGCTTTTGATGTTTGGGTAAAAGCTACTAGGCATAATGCCACTAAAATAATTTTTTTCATAATTTACGTTTTGTTTAATTATTTTTAACAAGAATTTAATCAAACAAGTATCGTGCCATTAAAAGAATTTTAGCTTTCTAAAAACTTCTTTGCAGTTGGTAAAAAAAAAGAATAGAATGTTAGTCAAAGTTAGGACAGTATATTTCGTGTTTAATTTTAAAATTTTTAGTTATAAAATCAACGGCTTTTTCAGCATTTTTACCGTCCTTAAGCCATAGTAAGGGGTGTTTTTGTGTATGTTTTTCGTTTAATAAATTAAGTTGAAAAATGTTAAATTTTAAATCTATATCTGGATTTAACATTGCTGAGGAGTATTTTTTATTGGCGTTCCTGAATTTAAGAATGGTAATTACTGGTTTGTTTTCTGTGTCTATTTTTCTTTTAAAAATCAAAATATTCATAAAATAAAATCCTCTAAAAAGCTTTTTGTTAGAGATAATCAATCCTTTTTTAGAGAAAGTGAAAATTATACTTCCAAAAAAAACGGTTATTGATATACTAAGAAATATATAGCCGAGGGGAGGTAGTGGTATTCTTAGTAATAACACTATAAATAATAATATTAAAGCAGCAAAACCTAATGTATGTGTTTTTGGTTGTCTTGCGTCATTATATTCTAATACCATTTCCATTTTTTTGTAAGTATTTTATGTTTTTAATTCTAAATTTAAGTAGGGTTATCGAAAGTAATAATTTTGCCAACATAGAGTAATATATATTCTGTTAAAATATGTTTTTTTTAATTATTTTTTCTTACTTGAACGATACAAAAAAAAATACTCTGTAAAATAGTGTTTTAGCTAATTCTAGTATGGATTTAATATACTGCTGACTTTGTGATTTTATGTGTTAAAAAAAAGATTGATTTTTACTAAATGATACGCCTTTAATCTTATTGTTCAATATTAATTGTCTAAAAATATTTATTTTAAAAACGGATTATTTTATTTGACCTTTCCCTAAATGTGATATAGAAGGGAAATGGTATTATTATTGAAAAGTAAACTATTATAATAGACCTCTAGCTTTAATTTCTAGGTATTTGTTAATCGTATTTACGGTAAGATTCTCTGGGGTTGTTAGTACAGTTTGGATTCCATGTTTCTGTAATTCCTTTACCATTACCTTTTTATCGTATGCAAATTGCTGGGCAATGGTTTGATCATATATTGTTTGTAAATCCTCAGCGTTTTTATGGATTAGTTGATTTAATTCTGTGTTTTCAAAGAATATTACTACTAATAAATGTTTTTTTGCTAAAGCTTGTAAATAGGGTAGTTGCCTTTTTAAAGAAGACATGTGTTCAAAATTAGTATATAGAAGTAATAAACTACGTTGATTGACTTTTCGTTTAATATGGGTATACAATAACCCGAAATCTGAATCCAGAAATTGAGAATTAACATTGTATAAGGTTTCTAATATAGTAGTAAGATAGTCCTTTTTGCCATTGGCAGGTAAAAAATTACCTACGGTATGAGAAAATGTTAACATGCCTACTTTGTCATGCTTTTTTAAAGCGATATTAGAAAAAGCTAATGTACTATTAACGGCATAATCTAATAAGCTTAATTCATTAAAAGGCATTTTCATTACTCTACTTATGTCAATAATTGAATAGATTGGTTGTGATTTTTCATCTTGATATTGATTAATCATCAAGTTGCCATGTTTCTGCCGTAGATTTCCAGTTTATTGTTCGTATATCATCACCAGAAACATATTCTTTTATTTGTTCGAATTCCATGGTGTGACCGATACGTCTTATTTTTTTTAGTCCGAATTGTCTTAGTTTATTATCGATAGCTAAAAAATCGTATTTCTTCATTTGTATAAAAGAAGGGTATACTTTTACCATAGCAGATTTGTCAAAACTATATCGACGTTTAACAAGGTTTATCTTGGTCATCGTATATACATTCAGATAGCCAAACATATACTCACCTCGTTGAGTTGGGCGTAGTGAGTAGCTAAAATCTAAAGTAGATTTAGATCGGATACTTCCTGTTTTGAGAAAATCTCTTTTTTGGAATTGGAAAGGGATTTCATCTATTATTTCTATAAAGGTTGTAAAGTTATAATTGTTTTTTATTCGTATCGGAACGGCATTAAAATCACTGTTTGAAAATTTTTTAGGTAAAATTCTGTTCGCTACAATTCCAGAATTGATTTTGTATAATAAGATACAATCTAGTAAAAAAGTAATGATTAATCCCCAAACTAAAAACCAAGTAATTGGGTATAAATATGTAAACCAGTAAGATACTAGGAAAAGTACTGATAGTATGGCTAGTATATAAAATACTCGTGAGCTTATATATAATGATTTTAAAAACTGGATCAAAATTAACGTGGTATTTCTACAGATTGCAAAATCATTTCGATAACATTTTCAGCTGTCATTCCTTCCATTTCTCGTTCTGGAGATAAAATAATACGATGACATAATACTGGGAATATTGATTTTTTAATATCCTCAGGAGTTACAAAATCTCTTCCGTTAATAGCTGCAAAAGCTTTAGAAGCATTCATGATTGCTATAGAAGCCCTTGGAGAACCTCCTAGATATAGGTGTGGGTGTGTCCTCGTTTTAGTTATGATATCTGCAATATAGGCTATAATTTTTTCTTCTATAATTACTGATTTTGTTTTCGTTTTGAACTCTTGTAACTTCTCTGTTGTCATTATGGTATTGACCATTTCTGTTGGCTGGGTAGATTTTCTTTCGTGATGTAATTTTAGAATATCAATCTCTTCTTGCAGTGAAGGGTAGTTAACTTTTATTTTAAATAAAAAACGATCTAATTGGGCTTCTGGTAGAGCATAAGTACCTTCTTGTTCGATTGGATTTTGAGTTGCTAAAACCATAAAAGGAGGATTCATTTTATAGCAAATCCCATCAATGGTAACTTGTCGTTCTTCCATCACTTCAAACAAAGCGGCTTGTGTTTTGGCAGGCGCACGATTAATTTCATCTATTAATACCATATTAGAAAATATAGGACCTTTCTTAAATTCGAAATTACTGGATTTTATATTTAGAATAGATGTTCCAAGGACATCGCTAGGCATTAAATCTGGTGTAAACTGTATTCGGCTAAAGTCTGTGTCTAAAGTTTTTGCAAATAGTTTAGCTATTACGGTTTTGGCAATACCAGGAACTCCTTCTATTAAAACATGTCCACTAGACAAAAGGGATACTATGAGTAGTTCTATAAACTCTTGTTGTCCTATAATTACTTTTGCTAATTCAGTTTTTAAGTTTTCTACACTCTGATGTAGCTCGCTAAAATCGATACGATTCTCGAAATCAAAGTTTTCCTTTTGATCTATAGATACATCTTGTATAGTTTCTTCTTGTATGTGTTCTTCTTGGTGGCTATTATTCGTTTGATCCTCATGTTCCATATATAGTTTTTTTCTAATGATTTATGACTGGTGTTTCGGTTTTTAAGCTTATATTGATTGTACAAAGTTTTTTTTAAATTCAGAAATCATTTTATAAAGCTTAAGCAATTCTTCTTTATTTATTTTTTGTTTTGTGTTGATTTCTTCTAAGAAGTTAAATAATTTTTTAGTATCCTCTAATTTATTATTACTTCTAGCAGCAATATCCGTTAGGTTTTTTTTATTAAGGTTGTTTGTTGGTATCCTAAGTTCGCTACGTATATACTCTAAAAATAATAAGTTTTGTTTTACAGCAATTTCTTTATGTTTACTATTTTCGAAATACATTCTACTAATTGTCCTTGTAAATGCGATTGTTTGGTTTTTTAAGGGCTTTAGTATTGGGATACTTCTTTGTTTTCGTTTGCCTTCAAATAATACAAATATTAAAACGCCAATAAGTATAAAATAATAAGCCCATTTTAGGTGCTGATTATTTAAGACATATAGTAGGGGTGAGGTATGAGATACCTTTCCAGTTTTATAATAACTATCCCATAGGATTTGCTTTTTTGGGTTAATATACGAAAGAAGATTATGGGTGTATGTGTAGTTTTGATCTTTTAGCATAAAATAGTTTCCAAAAGCTTCCGGAAATGTATGCAATAGTATTTCTCCTTTGCCAAAGGATTGTTTGAGATAGTTTATTTTAGGAGTTTTTATTTTTAAAGTATCGGTATATATATCTGTTACACCTAAAACAGTGGTATTTAGAGAGTCTATTTTATCAAAATATGGATAGTAACTATTTTGGGTATAATGATAAGGGGATTTTTCTTTTATATTTTGGTTAACTAACTCTACAAGTGGATGGTTAGATCCTTGATGGATAGAAAACATATCTTTAGTTTCAATATGTAATGTATCTAGCAAGGTTTGACCTATTATTTTGGCAGAAATAAACAAAGTATTTCCTTTTTCTACCCAATTTAATACTTTATCGAGTTCTTTTGTGTCAAAATGGATCGTGTTATTTACAAAAAAGTAAGTTCCTTTGATAGAATCATGGTTGCTTATGAATTCATACGGGGATTGGTTTATAGGTGTTACAATATCAGAATTAAAAGCCTTTTTCATTAAGTTATAAGAAACAAATGTCCCTAGTGGAATTTTGTCTGTTTTGGTGTAACTCGGGTTCCAATTAATAACCTTTGGTGCATTAGATTCTAGAAAAGAGATCAATTGTATAACTGCAATAACCATAATGATGAGTGATATTTTTACTTTATTGTTCATCAGTTTAAGCTTGGATAGTTTTGGTTATTGCTCTAAATTCTTTTTCTGCCTGATAATAGTATTTTTTGTTTATTTCAAAATTCCCATACCAGATAAAATCGTATAATTTGGTTATTGTTCTAAACTGGTTTCTGATCTCTTCATTAGGCAATTCTGTATAATAATCTGTATTTGTTTTTTGATCTTCCCAGATTATTAATTCTGAATCGGATAGTTTTTTAAGTATGGATAGATAATAATAACGAATTGCTAACCGGTAGTTTTGATTTGTTAAAGCTTGTTCTATAAGTTGTTGTATATCTTGATTGTGAATAATATCTTCATCTTCAGTAAATTTTATTTGAGGTGTTTTTTGTTTTTCAAAAAGCTTTGTATCTGGGTTTACTTTCATAAATAGCCACCCCAATAAGAATAACCCTCCTACGACTGCTAAATAAGGTAAGAGTTTATTAATAATATCCCAGAAAGCAGAGGCTTCTTCGGTACCAAATAACCATTCTAGAATTGTTTTTAACTTGTGATATAACCATATTTTAAACTGTTTCCACCAGTTATCAGGGCTTGTATTTACAGAATAATCAAACGCTTCATTTTGTTTTAATTCTTTAATAGTTTGGTCATCAAATTTTATAACCTCTTTACTAGAGTCTAAATCATATACTATAGTATTAGGTACAGAGATATGGACGCTGTCTTGTGTTTCTTTAGCAAAAGAAATACTATATAGGATAAGTAAGAGATAAAATATTTTCAATGTATTTATTTGTTTTCTCCAAGAGAGTCTATTTGTTCAAAAGTTCCTGTGAAATTCTTTCTTTCATTTAGGTTAAAATATATAAAAGCACTAGCAATAACTATAATAATGTGTAACATATATTGTCCTGCTGTGGATATTGTGTTTAATGAAATAAGAAACCAATCTATTGATTCTGAGGAGGTAGAAACGGATGTTTCGGAAGCGATTGTTAATGCGCTGATAAAGGAGTATACAAGTGTAGGAATGGTAAATATAGAGCTAATTATAGCAGTCAATATTCCTATGATAAAAAATGAAGCAAAAGTGATCCACCATTCATTTTTAATTAATCTAAAACTTTCTTCTATGGCATTACCAACAGAGGTATTCTGAAAAATAAAAATCGGAAAAACTAGGCTCATGGGTATGTATAAATAAACACCAGGAAGAACACAAAAAAGGAAACCAATAAAAGTGATTAACCCTGATATGATAGCAAGTCCAATGATATTCATTAAATCTTTTTTTACAAAAACAATGACATCTATTTTATTAATAACTCCTTTGTTGTCTATGTATGATTTAATGTAGTGAAGTGTAGTGCCAAATAGTACACCATAAAAAACCATCAATGTGATCCCTCTTAGTAGAAAAGAAAATATAAAATTACCAGATTCTAATATTTCCCCATTTTTTAATTTAAAAATATCTATTATCCCGTTAAAGAGATGTACATTATAAGCAGATGTAAGTAGTAAAAGTAAAAAAGGAACTCCTGCGGTTTGTATTAATATATAAAACAACGATTTACCGTTTTGCCTTAAAAAAGCGAAGGTATTACTTATGATATCACCTAGTTCTCGTTTTTTTTTAAATTCTATGTATTTAGTATTCATCGTTTAGTAATCTTATTTTGAAACTTTATATTGTATGTTTTTTATTTCTATTGCAAAGATGAGAATTTTGTTAAATCTTCTTGAGTAGTTTCGTTTTTTAATTTATTATGTAATTGTCTAGGATAGATTACATAATAAAAAAGGATTAATGCCAAAGATCCAGTTATGATACATATAGCAAGCCAATCTGGCATTTCTGTATGTCTGGTAACAAACCCTTCTAAAAATCCAGCAATAATAAAAAAAGGGATGGTACTAATTACGATTTTTAGTCCAGTTTTTACCCCTTTAATAAAAGAAGCTAGTCGGGTATAGGTTTTTGGGAACAATATAGAATTGCCAATAACCAATCCTGCACATCCAGCGATGATAATAACAGATATTTCTATCGTACCATGTATCCAAATCGTTCTAGCACTTTCCCATAATAATCCCTTTTGGTAAAAGAAATATTGAAAAGATCCTAGCATTAAGAAATTATTCATTAAGACATAAATAGTACCTATACAAAATAGTACCCCAAAAACAAAACAAGTTAATGCTACTCTAATGTTATTAATAGTGATACCTAAAAACATATCCATTTCATCTTTTTGTTTATAAATAGCCATAGGGTCATTGTTAGAAATATTGTCTAACGTCATATTTATATATGTATCACCCAAAATACTTCTTACAAAACCACTATCAGTTGCCGAAGAGTATATACCGATAGTAGTAAATAGAACGGATATTAAAAACGTAATAAGCAGCTCCTTTTGATATTTGTAAAATTCTAAGGGAAATTCTTCTTTCCAGAATGTATACAGTCGGTTTTTCTTTTCCTTTTTAGTTTTATATATTTTATGGTGTGCATTAGATGCTAAACTATTTAAGTAGTTTAGAGTTTGACTATTGGGGTAAAAAGTTTGTGCATAACTAAGATGATCCGTTATTTCGATATATAAATCAGAAAGTTCATCTGGTGATATTAAAATATTATTAAGTAGAACACTTTCAAATCTTAACCATTTATCTTTATTTTGTCTCACAAAAGCCGCCTCGCGCATGAATATTGGGTTTAGAGGTGCCAAAGAAACGTAAATAATGGATAATTTTCAAATAGAAACTGCTCAAAATGTAAGTATACAACAAAATGCAGCTGGAATAGGGGAGCGTATCGTAGCATTTTTTCTAGATAGCCTCTTCATGATGTTATATTTTATAATGATAATTTTTTTGTTTTCATTGATTAGTACATATGGTAATGATTGGGTGTCATGGCTAATATTAAGTTTACCAATGTTTTTATATTATTTATTATGGGAAACGTATTTAGACGGAAAGACTCCAGGAAAGGCTATAATGAAGATTAGAGTAGTGCGTTTAGATGGTTCTAACCCATCATTTTCTAATTACTTGATAAGATGGTTGTTTCGTATAATAGACGTCACTTTAGTTTTTGGTAGTGTAGCCATAGTAACAATATTATTGAAAGGATCAGGACAGCGTTTAGGAGATATTGCAGCTGGTACAACCGTAATTAATGAAAAACAAAAGGTAAAGCTTAATCAGACTATTTTAGTAGATATTCCAGATGATTACACGGCTTTATATCCTCAGGTAACAGTTTTTAATGATTCAGAGATACGAGAAATAAAAAATATATTCGTAGATGCTAAACGAGATGGTAATTATGATGTAATTCTAAAGCTTTCGAAAAAAGTATCCTCTTTAATGGATGTAACACCTAAGGAAAGACCAATGCAGTTTATATCTCAGATAATAGCAGATTATAACTATTATACTCAGAAAATGTAAGTATTTTGTTTTCGAAATTTCTTACTATCAAGAATGTTTTAGACTACAATTAGTCAGCGAATCACTTCTGCTTTAATAAAAATATTTTCTTTAGGCCATTCGCTAGTGTCAACAGGTACATTAGCAATTTTGTCAACAACATCCATTCCCTTACTAACTTTTCCGAATATGGTGTGTTCTCCATCCAGATGGTACGCCCCATTTTTTGCTACTACGATAAAAAACTCATAAGGAGTAGAGCGGTTAGATGGATTATCCACCCATTGTTTAGATAAAGCTACTGTGCCTCGATGATGCTTAAGACCTTTTACCGGTTCTTGAGGAATAGTGTAATCACCGATTTCAAAACGTTTGATAGCCATTTGATTTCGATCACTATTACCACCTTGGATTACAAAATCTTTTGCTACTCGATAAAAAAAGGTTTCATCAAAGTATTTTTCTTTCACTAAATAAATAAAATTAGCTCTATGTATAGGTGTTTCATTGTACAATTGAATATGTATATTACCGAATTTAGTGATTATTTTTACACGTGTTTCGGGATTTTCTTTACCATAATTAATCAGAAATTCGTGTAGATTTTTATTAGAGAGTTTAAGAGGTAAAGTGTCAGGAACAGTAGGGTTGGTTATTTTAGCAATAGTATCAACTTTATTGTTTTCGGTTTGAAAAGAAATTTCAGAAGTATTTTTCTCTTCCTTTAGTTTGTTTTTTTTAGAATGCTTATCTTCACAGCAGGCAAAAATAAATAAGCTATATATCAAAATAATACGAGTAAATGACATTTGAAACATTTATAGAATTAATACCAAAAATAAGGAAAATGTCAGTTCCAGGAGAATCTTCGCATAATATTATGGCTCCAGAAATTAGATTACGAGAGTTGAGTACTGTTAATATCGAAGAAAAAAGACCTAAGCATGCAGCAGTAATGTTACCTTTTTATCCCAAAGAAGGAATTACGCATCTAGCACTAATATTACGTCCCATATATAAAGGAGTGCATTCTGGGCAGGTAGCATTACCTGGTGGCAAGATAGAGGAATATGATAAAGATTATTCTGATGCAGCATTAAGAGAAACTTGGGAAGAAATTGGTGTACATCCTAAGGCAATAGATGTTATAAAACCACTAACTAAAGTTTATATTCCGCCTTCTAATTTTTGGGTACACCCTTTCTTAGGAGTAATCGAAGAAAAACCGCAGTTTGTACTTC
>CAVYIL010000089.1:0-15805 GCA_963768325.1 uncultured Flavobacteriaceae bacterium
TAAAGGGGTAAAAAAAAGAGAATGGGGGTTTTTTAGCCAGTTTAAGCTGTTTTACTCGGGATTTAAGGTTTTGTCAAATTCATTTGAGAAAAGTATTTCTAGCTTATTTTATGTGATTCTTATTTTTGTGTGGACGATTTCTACCGTTTGAGTAGACATGACCTACAGATTAAAACAGGCTTTTTTATACCTTTCTATTGCTCTTTTTTGTAATTTAATATCACGTTAAAGTAGAAGATATCCTATAAGGAGCTTCATTATACATTAAGTGTAATAGCGTAGAAAAATAGGTCGCTGTATCTGCGCTATTTTACCTTTTAGTAGCAATTAGCAAAAATGCCCAACTTAGAATATGAACTGTATAATTTGTGACAATACTGCTGATAAAGTAGGTTCTCATTTGATTCCTGCAAACCTGATAAAAAAATGTGTAGGAGATCGTAATTATGAAGAATCATACAATATAGACTTAAAAAAAGCTAGTGTAGACATTTATTTCGGAAGATCTAATTTAAAAAATAAATCAACTCAAAAAAAACAAAATCATTACACGAGAGATAATGTATTATGTAAAACTTGTGAGGAAAAACTAGCCGGTTTAGAATCTAAATTTGCAAGAGAGTTTAGAAATATATTTCGTATAGAAAGATATAAATCCAATTTCAATATTTATAAAAAAACAATTTTCTATCATAATTCGTCAACTGATTACGAAATTTTCGAACCAAAAAAAATAACTAACGAAGAAGTTTTAGCATACTTTTATTCTATAATATTTAGATTCTGTGAAGTTTATAAAATGGAAGATAATGATAGTTATTTAGAAACTAATGATTTATTGATTTTAAAAAAATATCTTAAAGGTTTCTTATATCAAAATTGTAAAGATTATACAGAATACATTAAAGAATTTAAAATTTTAATCAATTTCAATAAATATTCTGATAAAAGTAAATTCATAGCTACATCAGATGAATTGAAAAATCCATATACATTTTATTTCTGTGAGGCTATTGTGCTTTTATATACTAAAAAAACAAATGAGACAGTCAATAAAGGTGAAATATTAAATACGATTGAACAAGAATTTACAAAAATAATAGTTGGTCCAGAAAAATTCTATGATACTATGTCCGATATTATTGCTAGTATTAAAGGAAACGTTTTAAAAACTAATGCAGTAAATATTATTTCGAAATTAAACAAAAAACCTTATAAAGAAAATTTGGATGAGTTTAATGATATATTTTCAAAATACAATGATGGAATTGACACATCTGCATTTACAAAAGCATTCACTGAAATGAAAGAGAAATACAGCAGTTAACAATGGTTATAAATAATACGCGGTTTTCTATTTGGCTCTGTTGCAAATTTTCATTTTAGCCTATTTATTAACTTTTTGTGATTTGTAACGTCTTGTTTAATAGTGTTTTAAAAAACAAGAATTTGTGTTTTTTTTATCAAAAACTAAACTTTGCAACAGAGCCCAATAGATTACTTCCTATTGAAGAAAGAGAATCTTATAAATGGATAAGTTCTTCTTTAAATACTAAAAAGGTTTTAAATCAAGCCCAAGAGATTATAATTATTCAAGACAGAGAAGGAGATATTTATGAACAATTTTGTACTGTTCCAGATAGTAGAACTCATTTATTGATTAGAGCAAAATCAAACCGAGTTATTGATAAGGAAAATAAACTCTTTGAACATATCTCTGGTCAACCATTACAGGGTATATATTCCATTGAATTAGAAGGAGACAGAAGAAGAAACATCAAAAAAAGAACCGCAACTATAGAGGTTCGTTTCTCACAAGTTGTTATTAATAGGGCTCTGTTGCAAAGTTTAGTTTTTGATAAAAAAACACAAATTCTTGTTTTTTAAAACACTATTAAACAAGACGTTACAAATCACAAAAAGTTAATAAATAGGCTAAAATGAAAATTTGCAACAGAGCCCTACTTTTTAAAATATATTTATTTATAATAGTTTAATTTAACGCGATAGATTCTAGTCCAGCGTTTTTAGTTATCTGAGCTAGTTTCTTCACATCAGGTAACTTGCTTTCATCCATTAATTTTACTTTTGCGTCAGATACAACCATCCATTTACCTTCTTTTAAGTATTGAAAACAAGCAATACCTGACATCCAATCTTCGTCTAAATACATTGTCAATTTAATGTTCATAGTCGGTTGAAAACCATTCATATGAGTACCATTCATATTCGGAACATTAGTGCCAGCAGCAATCGGCATGCAAGTTCCTATTGCACTGACAATAATCTTGCAAGATTCCTTGTCATACATATGTGACCATTCGCCTTCAAGGTCAGACATAATATTGATAGAGGGGTTAGTTTCCTGACAAATATTACCCATTCCCATCATTTTATGCGTTTGAGTATTCATCAAACAATGTACTGTAAAAGGAATTCCTTCCATCACGTCTTTACCAATTAAGTAACTCATCTTAAACATGTTGTTCATGGAGTTTTTTGTGGTTTTCAATTTATTCATAATATTATTTTTAAATTAGTTAATCTCTTACATCACACCAATACACCCTCTTAAACAGTTGTCTTGCTGTATCCTATAAATATAGGGAGTTTAATGAAAATAATCTTACGGTTATCTATCTAAAATTATATGGTTTTTTTTAATCTCTTAGGGTTTAATTCCCCGATGCTTGCATCGTAACCCTTATATTTGTTTATGTCCGAAAGTGTCTATTTACACAAATCATACCATTTACACGTTGAATATACTGGAAAAGGCTTCTAGATATATTTGATAGCCTGTAATTGATTTAACTAATTGTCCTTCAATTTGTTCCAATAGACTGTCTATTTTGGTTTCTAATATTTCTAAGGTGTCGTATATTTTCATAGCCGTTTTATCTTTCATCCATTGCCACACCTTTTCTGCAGGATTTAGTTCAGGGCAATATGGAGGAATTGGAAGTAGTACTATATTTTTAGGTAGTATAACATCTTTAGTAGAATGGAAAGCTGCATTATCTATAACAAGAATCTTAAGTTCATCCGGTTTATGTCTACTAAAATCTTGTAAATACTTCACAAATAACTCCTTACAAACCACATCGGTTGTCATACAAAAGCTCTCTCCTGTAATTGGAGAAAAACTTCCCCATAGCCATTTATATTGGTAACTGTGCTTATATTTACTAATGGGCTTTACTCCTTTTGCTGTAATTACTTTTTTTTGTTTAGTAATTAATCCGAACCGACTTTCATCTTCGAAATAAAGGTTTACCGTTGTTATGGTATCATTATCTAGCTTATTGTTAATTTGCTTAAGGGTCTGTTTTAAGTTTTTTTTAAAAAGTTCTTCTGCTTTTTCATCCTTCTTGTAGTGGGATTTTCGAGAAACCTTCAGTTTAGATTTATGATTTCTTCTACAGTGGGAATATAGAGTGCTATAAACAACTTTTTCCTTCAAGTGTTCCGCTATCAAATGCTGGAGTTCAACATAAGATGTAATTGTAGTATGCTGGTATTTAAGGTTTTTAGAAATAAAAACGGCTCTGTTGCAAATTTTCATTTTAGCCTATTTATTAACTTTTTGTGATTTGTAACGTCTTGTTTAATAGTGTTTTAAAAAACAAGAATTTGTGTTTTTTTATCAAAAACTAAACTTTGCAACAGAGCCTTAAAAACCAAAAGAGAGTATGTCCCCACAAAAAAAGAGGGATATTTTCATAAATGCTCTATAAAATTCATTCGTTTCCCTAGAATTCTAACAACAAAAATACTTTGACTTTCATTAAAAACATAAAAAACAACATGAGCTTTATAGTTATAATACTTAAGATTATAGGCAAAAGTAGAAGCATCCTTAGACAATTCTTCTCTTTCAGATAGTTCCACTAAAAACTTTTCAAGTTCCTCTATATATATTTGTGCTGGATTTAATCCAAAGTTCTTTATTCCATACCTATAAATACCTGCAATGTCATTGGAGGCTGCTCCTGAAAGACTATAGTTCCCCATTTTCTCGCATAGATTTCTCTACATTACTCATAATATCAGCTATAGTTTTTGTGCTAACTCCACTATTAAAACCTTCATCTATAGCCTTTTTAAGATCTACCATTTTTTTGTTTCTCTCCTGATCTTTTCGCACTAAATTTCTAATATACTCACTATCGTTTGTAAAATCTCCTTTTTGAATCTGCATTTTAATCCATTTATCTTGCTGTTCTGTAAAGGTTATGGATTTTCGTATTGTATTCATGGCAAAATATTTAATTGATGCAATATACTACATATTTGCACCAATTACAAATATAAAGCATATTTAGTGTAATATCTTTCCTTCTAATTATAGTTCACAAAAACGACCGTTTTAATGAACTCAATACGCTAAAGGGGGGAGTGGAAGGGTTCGTGCATTAGCGGCAAACATCTCTGTAATCAATTGATATTCAGTGTATATATGTTTAGTTTTTTAGAGCGTAATTTCTGAAATATCACACCTGTATATCAGGCAGTTATAGGCTTCATGGTACGCTATGACAGCTACCCTTCCACTACCCCTAGTTTGTGGGCACCCGTCGCAGACGAGCGCTAGCGGGGGTTTTTATTCTTTTGTATATACAGCAAGATAAGTTATAGATGGCGAACCAATCCCTAAGCACCCAGGTTTTTGAACTTGAAAAACTGAGTGAAATTTGTATCCTTGTTTGGAATAGTTATTAAAAATATTTTCAAGTGCTGTTATTCCTTTGTTTGAAAATTCAGATCCGATTTGTTCAATTTTGTATTGCATTTTTTATAATTTATGTGGTTAATTTAATTTGTCAATTCCACCATTTTCAGGTCGGCAACGTTTTAATCGGTTTATTGTAAGTAACATTCCTTTCAGAAACCCTTTTTCTCGAAAAGCAAGTTCAGAATATCGAGAACAACTTGGATCAAAAACACATCTATTTCCTAATTTTTCAGAAATATTGTTTTGATAAAATCTAATCATTCGGACTGCAATATTCAACCAAATTGGTTTTTTTGGAATGGGTAAATCCTGTATTTCTAAATCAAGTTTCGTATGTTTTGTAAAATGTCTTTGAATTATTATTGAATCTTTTTCATTCGCATTTATTTCAAATGAATCTTCTCCAATTTCAATGTTTTCTATTTCATTCATTTTGATTTCAAATGTTTTGGGGTTCTTCCACAGACCCCCTTATAGGAAATCTTCTACTTTAACGTGACATTAAATTACAAAAAAGGAAAATAAAAAAGTGCAAAATGCACGGTTTTAATCTGTAACCTAAAATGACATAAAAGCTAAAAAACTGTAAGATTTCGGCTTGTTTTTCGGATTTTTAGAAAACGAAAAAAGGTAAAGTTCTGATTACTAGCAAACTAATTTGTTTGATAATTTGTATTATGTAAAATAGAAATCTTTGTTTTAGGTTTTTGGAAGAAATAAAAAAGGGGATATAGTTCCTTATAATATTTGTCTTATTTGGGGATAGAATTAATTAGAAAAATCGAATTTACACACTTTATGGGAAAGTGTCCTTTTGCTCAATAAAAAAACCACAACTTTCGTTATGGTTTTTATCTTTTCTTATCGCTTACCCTTACTCATTTTCGACACAAGCAAGATGTTTGCGCTAGAAGGTTTTTTCAAAATCAATTTTACGTTTTTAATCTTTCTTTGGCTTTATAATACCAAAAAGGTAATTCTAAATTTGGATATATTGTTTTAAGTTCGTCATAGTATTCGTAAGGATTATATCCTTCTGGATTTACTTCTGTAAACTCTAAGTCTAAAGATATTTGAACCATTGATTCTAATCCTAAATGATTATAGCCTCCAATGTTTCCTACTAAACAAAAATCTGAAATAATTTTCATCTTTTTGTATTCTATATCATATATAGAAGAAAGTCCAGAGAAAAATCTACAATCTTCAATAACGTCTTTTTCTATATTACTTAAATTAATGTTTCCAATATTTATAAAATAACCTTTTGTCCAACCCATTTTATTCAAATTTATAGGAGGCATTAATAAATCCCTATTATTTAACGCTATTATTAGTTTGTCAGAGGTAATGTCTTTAATAGAGTTTTCATTATAATTAGTAATTAAAGCAGAGAACATAGTGTTATCCCCATATTTTTCTATTAATTGATTATGAATAACAACTCCTACATAAAAACTATTATTAATATTGAAACAAAAATAATCTCCTTTTTTTATTTTAGATCTACTCTTTTTTATAATTTTCAGTTTATTATCTTCTATTTGCATGATATATTTAGTTTTTTAGCTAAATCAGGGTCATTTTTTCGTAACCAATCTTCACCCCATTTTACAGCTTCATCGTATAATCCTCTTTTAGGACTAATACTGTTAATTAGATTTTTAAATTTGGATGTAATTCCCCCTCTATTTTTCACAATAGCTTGTTCTATTGAACGTGCTTGATTTTTAGTTACTCCCCCAGCATTTTCCAATTCTTTAATCATTCCTTTAGAACCTCCATGTTCTCTAAACCTTCTTGGGAAATTATTTGTAATCCCTGTATATGAATCACTAATGTAGTTTGTATAATCTTTTGCTCCTTTAACTATCCACTCTGCAAAAGTGACAGGTGCTAACCCAAAAGGGTCTACTTGAGAATTACTATCATGCGTATAAGCATAAAAATTCGGGTTATTTCCGTGCAATCCGACAGGATCTTGGGAGATATATGCCCCAGTATCAGGAGAATAGTACCTAAATCGATTATAAGCCAGTTCAGTTTCCTCATCAAAATATTGATTTTGCCAACCAAATGGAATAAAATTACTATCTCCTTTTATAGCTTTACCATAAATATCCAGTTCTCTCTCCCATACTTTTTTCCCATTTTCATCAAAACTTAGTATTGGTGTTCCAAGATGATCCGAAATTATACTAAAAGTACCTTCTTCTGTTATTTTTGCCTGTGGCACAAAAGTACCTTCCTCAAAAATCCAAGTAGTGAGATTGCTAGTATCCTCTTCTTTATCTAAAGACAATCTACCAATATCATCTGCTACCGTTTTAGGTCTTTCAGACAGTGGATAACTAAACTCATGTAAAAGAACGTTGCCGTCGTAAATGTAACGATGTCTTTTCCTGAAATAGGTTTACAACTATTTCAGGAAAAGACAGACTCATACATAGAACTCTATCGTTTTAATTATTCGTTACAAATTTAGTAGCTATTCCTCTTTTAAAAAGCACCATTTTGCCCCATTACCTTATAGAATTTCATCTAAGGCATTAACAACTATTTCATTATTCTTAACTTCTTCTGAGAAACTATCAATATAACTTTTTAGCATCTTTTCTCCAATACATTTTTTAAGATTAAATAAGAATAATGGTAAATTAGAGTGGTAAACAAAATTACTTTCAATAGGTTCGGTTAAAAAATAGTTCTTTAAGTAATTTAAAGCTATATCTTTATCCAGTTTTAATACTAAAGAGAATAAGTTAGGATAATCATTGCTATACATCACAATCTTATTTAAATCGTCATCTGTATATACAACATCCTTTGATTTTATTGAATTAACATAATTTTTAAAATCTATTTTTTCATTCTCTATTAAATCAATTCTTGTCTGTACTTCACTAATATTTATTGAATTGACATTGATTATTTCACATACACCTAATTTATGAGATCCATCTAAAAAATCAAACTTAAGTCCTGTTTTCAAAACATCAAGAGGGGCTTCATCTACTAAAAAACCTACTTTTGCTTTTGACTTATAGCCTTGTACTCTAGGTGTTTCTTCAAAATTAAATACTAAACTCCAACTATTTCCATTTTCTGGTATATCATAAATTTGAGTATATAACCTGCTTGTGTTAGGAAGGAGTTTTTTTTCACCATCAAAAACATCTTTATTCCAAAAAACCAAAACATCTTTCATATATTATCCACATTTTACTCTTTGAGAATTAACACCTTTTATTTTAGTATTCCCATTTAATTTATCAACATCAATAGCTCTAGCATCACCTATACCATCTAAATTTTTGACTTTATATGCACCATCAGCCACAGCATCATCTACTTCAAATTTAACCACATAAAATTTAGAGTCAGCTCCATGTCCCATAGTATCCCCCCATTTAACAGCATTTTCAAAACTCTCTGCAAACCATTTAGAACCCATATTCTCTTTTCCGTTCCATCCATTTTGTTTAATATCAAAAAATTCTTCTCTTGCCATTGATCTAAATAAATCCATCAATCCAAACGGATCAATCCATACATTTACATCTCTTACATAGCTATAAACATTAAACCCTCCTTTAATAGACAAAGGATCTTGGGAACAGTACATCCCAGTATCAGGAGAATAGTACCTAAATCGATTATAAGCCAGTTCAGTTTCCTCATCAAAAAATTGCCCTTGGTACAAAAATGGAATAAAATTACTATCTCCTTTTATGGCTTTACCATAAATATCCAGTTCTCTCTCCCATACTTTTTTCCCATTTTCATCAAAACTTAGTATTGGTGTTCCAAGATGATCCGAAATTATAGAATAGGTTTTATCTCCAACAATTTTTGCCTGTGGCACAAAAGTACCTTCCTCAAAAACCCAAGTAGTGAGATTGCTAGTATCCTCTTCTTTATCTAAAGACAATCTACCAATATCATCTGCTACCGTTTTAGGTCTTTCAGACAGTGGATAACTAAACTCATGTAAAAGAACGTTGCCGTCGTAAATGTAACGGTGTCTTTTCCTAAAATAGTTGTAAGCTTATTTTAGGAAAAGACAGACTCATACATAGAACTCTATGGGCTTTAATTATTTGTTACAAATTTAGTAGCTATTCCAACCATTACCATTCGAGTTATTCATTCTTCGAAACTCTTATTTTTTCTAAAAGAAATCTTCCTTTTTCATATTCATATTCATAATAAATATAATCACTAATTTTAATGACTAAATATTTATTGTAACTATATTTATTGTAAATATTCCATTCAATATTTTCTTTGTCCAAAACCACTAAATTATCCTCTATCCTATTCTTAATTAAAATATTATATTTCTCCTTAAGGTAATTAACATTGTTAAACTCTATAATAGATAGAATATCATTAATAAAAATGAATTCATTTTTATTATGAAAAACAGAAAAATTTTCCTCATTTGGCTCTGGATGATATTGCTTAGTTTTTTCTTTTTTCATCTTTAATGAAAAAGATTCATAACTTAACCCTAATAATCCTTCTAATTTAGTAAACATAATTTAAAACAGTTTAAGCATTTTTTCAAACTTAGGAATATTTCTTTTAGCAAAATCGACTTGCTTTTTTGTTCCATTTTTTAGCATATCACTCATTTCATCAATTCCTTTTTTTACTTGATCTTTTGCTTCATTCATTATTTTTTTATTACTTGCTAAATCATCAATTGTCTTTTGAGCTTGTTTAAGAACCTTTTTTGAAGCACTACCCATATCTCCAAACCTTTTCCACGTTAATTTATCATCAATTACATCTAATAAAGCTTCAGTTATTTTGTTTCCTTTACTAAGAATATCTGCATGTGGCCCTTTTGTTAATACATCAGAACGATAAGGTTGCATTTTTGCTTTACAATCTAGACCAAAAACATCAACTTGGGAATTACTATCTCTTACATAAGACTAAACCACTATGGACTAAAGTCCATAGGTTTTTAAATCTGACTAAAGTCAGCAGTACGGAATCATTCCAAGATAAAAGAATCTGTATCATTACTAGATTTGCGATGATGCTCTAGATAATCATTTACCATTTTATCTGTAATATTGGATATTCTGATGATGTTGACCCCCATTCTGGTCATATTGACCCCCCTGTTGATTTTTCTTTAAAAAGATAAGTTACTGACAAAATTACAGTTTTTTTCTTAGACTTTTTCCTTTAAGTTCAATGCGATGAGAAGTGTGTACCAATCGATCTAAAATTGCATCAGCAATAGTCGCTTCTCCTATTATCTCATACCAACTAGTAATTGGTAATTGACTTACTATTATAGTTGCTTTTTTTGCGTGTCTATCTTCAATAATTTCCATTAAATCCATTTGTTGTTTTTTATCTAAATGTGCTAATCCAAAATCGTCAAGTATAAGTAATCCTGCTTTAGCTATTTTATCAAATAGTTTAAAGACACTCCCATCAATTCTTGCCATTTTTATATTAAGTAATAATTTTTGAATATTAAAATATAATACTGCTATTCCCTGAGAACAGGCTCTATGTCCTAAAGCAGATGCAGCAAAACTTTTCCCACACCCAGTAGCCCCAGTAATAAGTATAGATTCTCCTTTGTTTAGATAGTTTCCCGTAGCTAATTCTGTTATTTGAGACTTATTAAGCCCTCTAGTATTATCATAAATTAATTCTTCTATTGTGGCACTATATCTAAACTTAGCCCCTCTTTTAAGTCTTTCAAAACGTCTGTTTATTCTATCTTCTTTCTCCCCTTGTAATAGTATTTCCAAGCCTTCAGATAAAGATAATTCGTAATGTTGCTTTGTTTCCAAAAGGGCATTCCAACTAGTAGCCATTCCTAGTAGTCGTAGTTCTTTAATTTGATTTTCAATTTTTGTCATAGAATTTGATGTTTAATGTATTACTAATTAATTAATTAATTATTTAAAAGCATTTGCTCCTCTAATGTTTGCGTGTTTTGGTAAGGGTTTTGTAATGGCAGTATCAGGGTTGTCTTTAGTCATTTTGTTTTCTAATATTTTTTTTAAGAAGGTGTATGAATAATTAGAATTCTCTATTGCTATTTCACAGGCTTGTAAGAATTCTGATCTATTTGTTTTCTTTGATAAATTTAAAATACCTTCACAAGTCCTGTAGAGTTGTTCTGGATAGATATCTTGTTTGAATATGGCTTGAATGTATTGGTATACCGTTTCTGAATGTTCATAGCCTTTTTGTAAATAATAGGTTGGACTACGTTTTTTATAGTATTGATGCTCAGAACATAAGTGTTCTTTTTTAGTAGTGTACCCTCCCTTTTTTAAGCTTCGAGGATGTACCGCAATTAATTCTCCATCACTAAATACTTTCACCAGTGTTCTGGTATATATTACCGCTGTTTGCTTACCTATATGGGAGTAAGGAACACTATAATGATGCTTATCTTCACTTAGATAAATATGATTATTATTAGCTACTTTAAGACTCTTATAATACTTAATTTCAAAATCTTGATCTGGCAACTCTTTTAAGGTATGTTGCTCCTGAGCTAAAAACTTTTCTTCCCTTGAATAGTCTTTACGTTGCATTCGGGTTTGATTATGCGCTTGCATCTTTTCTCCAATAGCTTTATTTAAAGAAGATAAATCAAAGAATTGTTGATTACGTAGTTTGGCATATACTCGACTATAAATGAGTTTTACTTGATTCTCTACAAGAGCTTTATCTTTTGGCTTTCTAACACGAGCTGGTGTTACTGTTGTTCCATAATGATTAGCAAAATCTTCCAAAACTTGATTAATAGTTGGCTCATATCTATTTGCTTTGATTACAGCAGATTTTAAATTATCGGGAACTAAAGTCTGGGGGACACCTCCTATATGCTGTAAACAGCTTTGTAATGCCCATATAAAATCTGATATTTTTTGACTAGGAACTGCCATTGCAAAACTATAGTCTGAGTAGGGTAAGCAAGCAACAAAGACTTGAACATAAATCTCCTCTCCAGTATCCCTATCAATGTAGGATAACTTCTTACCTGCAAAATCAATATATAGTTTATCTCCAACAAAATGTTCCAACACAAGGGAAGGCTTACTACTAAATTGATATTGTCGTAATAAGGCACAAAATTGACTGTAACTATAATGTGCCAATGGAAAATCAGACTTATATTCTTCCCATAGGGTAATGCGGGTGACTCCAACTCTTGTAAGCTCTTTGTTATAATAAACCAACTTTTCTTTTATAGGCTCATAACGAGCATCTTTATAGGCTGGATTGCCAGATAATAAAGATTTTTCTAGTTCGGGATCTTCCAATAAAAGCAGTTCTGAAATAGGAATACCACTGATAAGCACCCTAGAAATATAACTCTTTACCGTGTTTTTACTGATACTCAGTGAGCGGGCTATACTTTTATAACCTTTTCCTAGATTGTGCATTCTTAATATTTGTTTAACAAGACTCATACGTTTGGGTTTTCCTGCCATAACTTATCTTTTGATGATTACTATAGTATTAATCATCTAATAAAAACAAAATCAAGAACTTATTAGAAATAACTTAATAGGGAAAATTTAATCTAGAATAAATTTAACATCCATCGAAACTATGGGGGTCAACTTACTCCAGAATAAAATAAATCCTATAGCATAAAGGGGTCAACTTACTCCAGAATCAGCAACAGATGATACTAAAATCGCTAACCTATTTTGCTATGTTATCTCTTTTTTAGGGGGTCAGCATGCGTCAGAACGTCAGTTAGTTTTTGACTCTTTGATCGATGCTGGAAGGGGGGTCAGCTTGCACCAGTATATCCAGTACTCCAAACTAGATGAACCGTTAAACGTGATACTGTATGGCCATTTACCCGTTGTTCTGTCATAAGACAAAGGTAAATGTTTTTAGAAGCTAAAGCGAGATGCACTAAAGTGCATAGTTTTAACTAATTCTGAGACCAATAAAAATTAGGTTCTCCACTTTCTAATCTTATTGGATCTTGCGAGATATATGCCCCAGTATCAGGACTATAGTACCTAAATCGATTATAAGCCAGTTCAGTTTCCTCATCAAAATATTGATTTTGCCAACCAAATGGAATAAAATTACTATCTCCTTTTATAGCTTTACCATAAATATCCAGTTCTCTCTCCCATACTTTCTTCCCATTTTCATCAAAACTTAGTATTGGTGTTCCAAGATGATCCGAAATTATAGAATAGGTTTTATCTCCAACAATTTTTGCCTGTGGCACAAAAGTACCTTCCTCAAAAACCCAAGTAGTGAGATTGCTAGTATCCTCTTCTTTATCTAAAGACAATCTACCAATATCATCTGCTACCGTTTTAGGTCTTTCAGACAGTGGATAACTAAACTCATGTAAAAGAACGTTGCCGTCGTAAATGTAACGGTGTCTTTTCCTAAAATAGGGTTACAACTATTTTAGGAAAAGACAATATTTAAAATAATTTTTGATTATTTAGGCGTTTGTATTTCTATAAATTTTAAAGTATCTATTCCTTCGGACTCAATTATTTTTTTAAATTTCTCAGATGATACAATACGATTCATATTGTTGGGAATAAATAAATCTATATTTAGATTATCGTTCTCTAATCTATAAATTGAGTTTTCGCTTTTTATTAAATTGGTTGTTGACTCTTTTATTTTAACACTATAAAATTTAATTGATTGATTGTGTTGGTCAATATCGTTTTCGCCATCTTCAATATAATCAATAGGTTCACCTGTTTCAGGGTAAAACTTGGGGTCTTCATTATTAAAATCCCAAGATTGCCAATCAATATTTACTATTTTTTTAAATACTGTGTCGTGAAAATTTTCTATTCCTGTAATAGTCTCTTTTTCTAATAAATTTTTAACTTCTTCATTGACAACCATATTAGTTGAATTAGCACAATATATTTCTGGAATATATGAACCTGTTCTCTCTATTTCGTGAATATCAATATCGTTATAATCATCATCCATAACCGTTAAAAGTCCTGAAAAAAGAATATTACCATAATCGCCCCAAGGCATATCTCTATTTTTTATAATATAATATTTCATTAGCCTTTACACTTAAACTTTGTTTTCGTTTTACGTTTATATTTTCGAGCAAAACTCCTTGACGATTTAGGGATATTATTACCTTTCATCATTTTCTTTAATTGGTTTTGAAGGGATTTTTTGCTGAATTTTTTGTTGTCCGCAGCCCATTCTTTAAAAGTATCATTCCATTTTCCTCCACCTGCTCCTTTATGAATTGATTTGTGTAATCCTTCTTCAACAAATGCTCCTTGTCTATGAATATAATTTTTAGCATTTCCACCAGTTATTTGATTTAACTGTTTCATAAACTTTGCATCCTTAAACATTTCTTGAGGAATCAAATGATGCCACGGCAGACCAGCTTCTCCAAACGGATCAATTTCGCTATTGCTATCTCTTACATAAGAATAAAAATTAGGTTCACCACTTTCTAATCTTATCGGATCTTGACTCAAATAAAGCCCAGTATCAGGAGAATAGTATCTAAATCGATTATAAGCCAGTTCAGTTTCCTCATCAAAATATTGATTTTGCCAACCAAATGGAATAAAATTACTATCTCCTTTTATGGCTTTACCATAAATATCCAGTTCTCTCTCCCATACTTTTTTCCCATTTTCATCAAAACTTAGTATTGGTGTTCCAAGATGATCCGAAATTATACTAAAAGTACCTTCTTCTGTTATTTTTGCCTGTGGCACAAAAGTACCTTCCTCAAAAACCCAAGTAGTGAGATTGCTAGTATCTTCTTCTTTATCTAAAGACAATCTACCAATATCATCTGCTACCGTTTTAGGTCTTTCAGACAGTGGATAACTAAACTCATGTAAAAGAACGTTGCCGTCGTAAATGTAACGGTGTCTTTTCCTGAAATAGGTTTACAACTATTTCAGGAAAAGACAGACTCATAGTAACTATTCAGCCATTTTTATTAAATATTTCTAAGGATATGGCGTAAAAATCTTTATTTTATTGATGATTTATAACCAAAACTCTGATTTTAGTGTCATTATTTTATTTTAAAGTTTACAAATTGCTAACTAAAGTAAAAACACAGTTTTTAACACGTTGAAAATAAATAAATTAACTAGGTAAATAGTTACGATTCATACATAGAACTCTCTATGGGCTTTAATTATTCGTCACAAATTTAGTAGCTATTCCTAGTTAGAGCTATAAGTTCACCACTACAAACTATTAAGAGCGAGAAGTAGTTTCAAAATTCATAAAATCAAATAGTTTTCCTTTTTTTAGTTTTCTTTTTTTTACGTATTCTCTTAAACACTTAACACATATTACCCCCATTTTTGAGTATATCTTGTCATTGATTGAATTTTCATTTGTTTCATTTGTTTCAAAAGATTTTGATAAATTATTCTCAATAATAAATTGTGTTGTTACCAAGTATTTCAGATTTTCATAACCATACTCTCCTAAATTTAGTTTTTCTTCTAAAATTTCGAGATTATCATTTTCTAAGTCTTCATCTGATTTAATTACCCTAACTAACTCTTTTAATATATTATGAGCTATGCCACATGCTTTATGTTTATCACAAATTATTAACCCCATCGTTATTCTATCTATATATTCTTGATTTGATATTAAAAGCCAAGACTCTTAGCTAACTTAAATAATCCTATTTTCGTTCTAGATGCAGGAGAATGTCCTCCTGCCTCTAACACATCAGCTACGTGTGTTAAACAACTGTTTGTAGCTTCATCATAGATGCCTAAGTTTCCAGAATTCATTAAATCAAATTGCTTTTGCATAGCTTTCTCTACATTCGGTAATTCTATTTCTTTTGAAACTTTAGACAAATTATCTCCTGGAGAAAACTGCTTTGATGTCATAATATATGTTTTTTGAGCAATATTATCTATTATAGGTGGTCCTCCGACTTGATGAGTATGTAATTTTTTTCCATTAAAATCTATTTCAACAGAAAAATGTCCTGTTCTAGATTCATTTTTATAATGATTAATTGTAGCCTTCCCTTTTTTAGTACAATCTAACCCAAAA
>CAVYIL010000090.1:0-5550 GCA_963768325.1 uncultured Flavobacteriaceae bacterium
AAAATAAATCCTATAGCATAAAGGGGTCAACTTACTCCAGAATCAGCAACAGATGATACTAAAATCGCTAACCTATTTTGCTATGTTATCTCTTTTTTAGGGGGTCAGCATGCGTCAGAACGTCAGTTAGTTTTTGACTCTTTGATCGATGCTGGAAGGGGGGTCAGCTTGCACCAGTATATCCAAGAGCATGGCTTCATACCAAAAATTGTAAAAAATGTCCATTATGGAGTTTTTAGAAGTTCTTTTTCAACTCGATAAAAAGTTGTTTTACCAATTCCTGCTTTTTTACATGCTTCACTAATTGGTGTGTTTTTATTATCATAAAGATGTTTGGCAAATTGATATTTATCAATAGTTTCTTTTTTTGCTCCAGCTGGTCTACCTAAAAGTTTTTTTCTGTTCCTAGCATTAACTAGTCCAACTTTAGTACGTTCACTAATTAAATTTCTTTCAAATTCTGCAACTGCTGAAAAAATATGAAGTAAAAATTTACCGTTTGCAGATTTAGTATTGAATTCAGGTTCACTAATACTCTTAAAATGAATTCCTATCTCATTGAATTTATCAATAAGAGATACCATGTTTTTTAATGACCTAAAAATTCTATCATTTTTATAGGTAATTATAGTGTCCCCTTTTCTTAGATATTCAATCATTTCATTAAGACCTTCACGATCTTCCCTAACACCAGAACCAATATCAGTATATATTTTTTGGCTCTGTTGCAAATTTTCATTTTAGCCTAATTATTGATTTTTTGTGATTTATAATATTCTGTTTAATAGCATTTTAAAAAACAAGGATTTGTGTTTTTTTATCAAAAAATAAAATTTGCAACAGAGCCGCATAGAGTGCGCTCCTTTATTGTATAATTATTATTAACTGTATGTCACTGATAAAAATATAATTACAACTATCGTTAAAATTGATAGAACGCCTATTTAATTTTTACCTTTTTAAAACTTCTAATAATCTAAAATTTAAATATAACTTTTCTTTACCTACTTGTTCACTCTTTAAGTAACCATTATTTTCCAGCTCCTTTAAATAGTTTCCAACTGTTTTTAAATTCCCTAGACCTGTTTTTACTAAATGATTTCTTTTAGTATATGGTAATTTAAAGAGTTGTTCCATTAAATCTTTTGAATATATTCTAGGCAATTTTTCTTGAATTTCTTCTCCCATTTTATTCATTAATTTTTCTATTTCAGCAATTTGTTGTCTGCTTTTTGAAGCTGTTTTCTCTACCATGTCAAGCATATATAAAATCCAGTCTTCCCAATTTCCTTCTTCTGTTACCTTACGTAGTTTTATATAATACTCATCTTTATGCTCAATTATATAATTACTTAAATATAGTGCAGGTAAGTCCAATAATTTTGCAAATTTTAGATATAGTAAAAGAATAATTCTTCCTGTACGACCATTTCCATCAAAAAAAGGGTGTATTGCTTCAAATTGATAATGAATTATTGCCATTTTAACTAAAGGATCAAGATCATCTTCAGAGTGAATAAAATCTTCCAGATTTTTTAATTTTTCTCTAATTATATTTTCCCCTTCAGGAGGTGTGTAAACCACTTTATTTGTTGTAGGGTTTTTTAATTGTGTTCCTGGCGCATTTCTTATACCAGATTTATTCTCTTTAATTATTTGCATTATTTCTATAAAGAGATTCGTTGTAAATATTGGTCTATTTTTAATTTGTTCTACTCCAAACCATAATGCGTCTTTATAATGGATTACCTCTTTTGTTGCAGGATTTTCATTTTTTTTATCTGCTATAGATGCCTTAAATAATTCATCTTGTGTGGTTACAATGTTCTCTATTGCAGAACTAGCTCTAGCTTCTTGCAAATTGATAGTATCAATAAATAATATTGGGTTGGGTAGATTTGTTAGTGCACCCTTCAATTCTGATAAAGCTCTACTTGCAGTAATTATTTTTTTGAGTATAGTAGTGTTTTCTATTTCTTTTGAAGGTGGTAATAAAGGTAAATTGTTATAAGGTATTTCAGAACTGTATATGATTTTACTACTCATTTCATTATTTTGATTGAAGGTGTTGTACACCTTTGAGGTTAATACGAGTGTAAAAATAAACAAAAACTACCCTCGTTTTACATTCGAGGGCGAAAATTGTCCTCGTTTTAAATATGAGGATACTATAGTTACCATACCTCTTATAGGGCTCTGTTGCAAATTTTATTTTTTGATAAAAAAACACAAATCCTTGTTTTTTAAAATGCTATTAAACAGAATATTATAAATCACAAAAAATCAATAATTAGGCTAAAATGAAAATTTGCAACAGAGCCCTCTATGCTATAGGTCAGAGCCAAAATGTTGAATAATCGACTCAAGGATGAATTCCAAAAATGGTCCCCTAAAATTGAATTGGAAGGCACTAAAACGAAAATTTGCAACAGAGCTATATTTTTCTTTTGGTGTAAGGTCAATATTTCAGCAGACATTGTTTTGTTTTTGATTAATACTTTTAATAAAGAATTAAAATGTAAATTATTGTATTTTTGAATTACTTATAAGTTACATTGTTTAATTGATGGGTTAATTTACATATATTAGTCCTAAAACAGCTACTTTTACGATTGTCAATTAAACGAACGTTTAATTGACAATCTGAAAAGTAAAATTTACTTAAATATAAAATTTAATACTGATTAATTGAAAATACACAATCATAATAAACTGTATATAAGTACATTATGTGCTTAGCGTACGTTTTCGTACGGATGGGCTTCAAACCCCTTAAAGGGGTAAAAAAAAGAGAATGGGGGTTTTTTAGCCAGTTTAAGCTGTTTTACTCGGGATTTAAGGTTTTGTCAAATTCATTTGAGAAAAGTATTTCTAGCTTATTTTATGTGATTCTTATTTTTGTGTGGACGATTTCTACCGTTTGAGTAGACATGACCTACAGATTAAAACAGGCTTTTTTATACCTTTCTATTGCTCTTTTTTGTAATTTAATATCACGTTAAAGTAGAAGATATCCTATAAGGAGCTTCATTATACATTAAGTGTAATAGCGTAGAAAAATAGGTCGCTGTATCTGCGCTATTTTACCTTTTAGTAGCAATTAGCAAAAATGCCCAACTTAGAATATGAACTGTATAATTTGTGACAATACTGCTGATAAAGTAGGTTCTCATTTGATTCCTGCAAACCTGATAAAAAAATGTGTAGGAGATCGTAATTATGAAGAATCATACAATATAGACTTAAAAAAAGCTAGTGTAGACATTTATTTCGGAAGATCTAATTTAAAAAATAAATCAACTCAAAAAAAACAAAATCATTACACGAGAGATAATGTATTATGTAAAACTTGTGAGGAAAAACTAGCCGGTTTAGAATCTAAATTTGCAAGAGAGTTTAGAAATATATTTCGTATAGAAAGATATAAATCCAATTTCAATATTTATAAAAAAACAATTTTCTATCATAATTCGTCAACTGATTACGAAATTTTCGAACCAAAAAAAATAACTAACGAAGAAGTTTTAGCATACTTTTATTCTATAATATTTAGATTCTGTGAAGTTTATAAAATGGAAGATAATGATAGTTATTTAGAAACTAATGATTTATTGATTTTAAAAAAATATCTTAAAGGTTTCTTATATCAAAATTGTAAAGATTATACAGAATACATTAAAGAATTTAAAATTTTAATCAATTTCAATAAATATTCTGATAAAAGTAAATTCATAGCTACATCAGATGAATTGAAAAATCCATATACATTTTATTTCTGTGAGGCTATTGTGCTTTTATATACTAAAAAAACAAATGAGACAGTCAATAAAGGTGAAATATTAAATACGATTGAACAAGAATTTACAAAAATAATAGTTGGTCCAGAAAAATTCTATGATACTATGTCCGATATTATTGCTAGTATTAAAGGAAACGTTTTAAAAACTAATGCAGTAAATATTATTTCGAAATTAAACAAAAAACCTTATAAAGAAAATTTGGATGAGTTTAATGATATATTTTCAAAATACAATGATGGAATTGACACATCTGCATTTACAAAAGCATTCACTGAAATGAAAGAGAAATACAGCAGTTAACAATGGTTATAAATAATACGCGGTTTTCTATTTGGCTCTGTTGCAAATTTTCATTTTAGCCTATTTATTAACTTTTTGTGATTTGTAACGTCTTGTTTAATAGTGTTTTAAAAAACAAGAATTTGTGTTTTTTTTATCAAAAACTAAACTTTGCAACAGAGCCCAATAGATTACTTCCTATTGAAGAAAGAGAATCTTATAAATGGATAAGTTCTTCTTTAAATACTAAAAAGGTTTTAAATCAAGCCCAAGAGATTATAATTATTCAAGACAGAGAAGGAGATATTTATGAACAATTTTGTACTGTTCCAGATAGTAGAACTCATTTATTGATTAGAGCAAAATCAAACCGAGTTATTGATAAGGAAAATAAACTCTTTGAACATATCTCTGGTCAACCATTACAGGGTATATATTCCATTGAATTAGAAGGAGACAGAAGAGAAGAAACATCAAAAAAAGAACCGCAACTATAGAGGTTCGTTTCTCACAAGTTGTTATTAATAGGGCTCTGTTGCAAAGTTTAGTTTTTGATAAAAAAACACAAATTCTTGTTTTTTAAAACACTATTAAACAAGACGTTACAAATCACAAAAAGTTAATAAATAGGCTAAAATGAAAATTTGCAACAGAGCCCTACTTTTTAAAATATATTTATTTATAATAGTTTAATTTAACGCGATAGATTCTAGTCCAGCGTTTTTAGTTATCTGAGCTAGTTTCTTCACATCAGGTAACTTGCTTTCATCCATTAATTTTACTTTTGCGTCAGATACAACCATCCATTTACCTTCTTTTAAGTATTGAAAACAAGCAATACCTGACATCCAATCTTCGTCTAAATACATTGTCAATTTAATGTTCATAGTCGGTTGAAAACCATTCATATGAGTACCATTCATATTCGGAACATTAGTGCCAGCAGCAATCGGCATGCAAGTTCCTATTGCACTGACAATAATCTTGCAAGATTCCTTGTCATACATATGTGACCATTCGCCTTCAAGGTCAGACATAATATTGATAGAGGGGTTAGTTTCCTGACAAATATTACCCATTCCCATCATTTTATGCGTTTGAGTATTCATCAAACAATGTACTGTAAAAGGAATTCCTTCCATCACGTCTTACCAATTAAGTAACTCATCTTAAACATGTTGTTCATGGAGTTTTTTGTGGTTTTCAATTTATTCATAATATTATTTTTAAATTAGTTAATCTCTTACATCACACCAATACACCCTCTTAAACAGTTGTCTTGCTGTATCCTATAAATATAGGGAGTTTAATGAAAATAATCTTACGGTTATCTATCTAAAATTATATGGTTTTTTTTAATCTCTTAGGGTTTAATTCCCCGATGCTTGCATCGTAACCCTTATATTTGTATGTCCGAAAGTGTCTATTTACACAAATCATACCATTTACACGTTGAATATACTGGAAAAGG
>CAVYIL010000091.1:0-11692 GCA_963768325.1 uncultured Flavobacteriaceae bacterium
AAAAACAAATCAGATTTTATTAAATAATTTAAAAAAAGCAACAAGGTTTATTGTCGTAGAAGTTTCAAAAAAATGGATTCCTAAAGAGAATAAGAAAGAATATGTTAAAGAAATTATATTCTTTAACGAATCTTTAGAAAAACTAAATAGACCGTAGATCATGAAAAAATTAAAAATATTAGAGGAAATTAAAAATAATTATCATTTCTACGATAAAGATGTTTTAGAATTCTTTGAAGAATTAATAGTTAACGAACTAGAGGAGATAATTAAGGAACAAAAGCAGGATTTGAAAACTATGGTTGAAACTACAAAAAGAAATAATATAGATTTAGATTTGATTAAAAAGAAAATGTTATATAAATAGATTATTTAGATTTTTCATCCTCTACTATCTGTTTAATAATACTTTCAAAATCAATGTTAAATTTTTCCCCAATTACTGCGGACAAAAAATTGCTAAAGACTTTATCGGTAGTTAATTCTTCCCAATGAATCATACATTGCATTGCTAAGTCTCTAATAGCTTCAGATTTACTTGGTTCTGTCTTTAATTTATCTCCTTCTCCATTTTTTATCCATTCATAATTATAATTCCATTTATTCGAAATTACATCGATATATATGTCTTTTACCAAAGCTTTTTTTCTTAAATTCCTAACGGTTGTTTCTGTAACCCCTAATACTTCTCCAAACTCCCTATTTGTCAATTTTAATTCATTTATTATCGTGTTTATTCTATAATTAACAGAGCTTATTTCCTCTTTCTTTTTCATAATAATTACGATTTAATCGTTTTTTATTTGGTTTTAATCGTTTTTATATCGATATTTACAGAAAGAAAAATCAAACACAAAAACACATATTCAAATTATTTAATAAAAATTTAGATTCGTTCACATAACTATAAAAAAACAAAACCGTGCAAACTACAAAAATATATACCACTAATTTAGCTAAAGAGTTTATTAAATTCATAATCAGTTCATTTTATCAAAAATTTTAACAAGAAAACTTGTAAACAAATAAAAATAAACGAAGGTAAAAATAATACTTTTCCTGTTATATACTTTGTATTAACCCCTACAGAATGCAAATACTAATTATAGGCATAATATAAAACATAAAACCCCCAACAAATGAAAACGCATTTATTTTTTTGTAGCATTAGAAACAACAGATAATTAAACACCTATTTAAAACAATACTATATGTCCGCTTGTCTTAAATTATCGAACACAAAACACCAGTACCGAAAAGAAATCCTAAAAGCCTTTCATCTTAGTCAATTAGATTTTGAGCAAAGAGTAAAAGAGTTGTTACCCTTTGAGACCTTTTTGCAAATAAAGATCAATGAATACTATCGCAATGCTATTTCTATAGATCAAGCGAAGCAAAAAATATATACTTATTTGATAGAAAAGTTACCCTAAAACAAGTATTTTCCTAATCTGTATTACCTACTTATGCTTTTGTCTACAATGGTCATAAAGCAAAGAATCCCTAAAGGATTCATTATTAGATTTATATTAAATTTTGGTTATTAGTTTCCTTTCTAGCTCTTTATCTTACGATAAAGCCGAAAAGTAGGCTCCTCCTTTTTTTCTTTTTTTAGAATAGAGGTTTTAAAAAAAAGAGGAGGAGAGCTAAGGAAGCTTTTAAAAAGAAACGTAAAAAAATTAGTTGGTTAATTCAAAGCTCCCCTAGCCCTTTTATGTTGTAATACCATTTTACAACTCTTTTTAAGGTTAAGAAAGACAAGAGGGCAAAGGGGAAAATTAACCACTCTCATTAAGAAACTGTATTAAAAGAAAAACTATGATAGAATTACATTACCATTCTCTTAGTACCTCCTACAAGCGCTATACCAGTTATAAGATAGCAAAACTATTAGGAGTCTCTCCCCAAGAAATCCAAGATATCTTAGAAAAAGAAAACTATATCCTGACACAAGGAGTGGAGAGTACCATTATCAGTACACTGGTACTAAATCAGATACAGAAACACCTTTTAAAACGAAACCACTCCATTAATTAATCTCATAACACACCTACTTATGCTAATAAAATTACAAAGAACCGTATTAATTACCATAACCCTAGTACTAGTAAACCTACTATTAGGCAAAAGCACTACAGAAGTTCGTAAAACAAAAAAGGTATAACTATGTTTATTTCAATCGAAAAGTAGACCAATTTTCACATTCAATTTTGATTTTAAGTGGAGTACCTCCCGCCCCACGACCTGCACTAGTACACCTATTCCTTTTGTTATTTTTTTTGTACAGAAAAAACAGGTTAGGGGGTAAGGGGGGTAACACACATATCCTAAAAAACAACCCTTTATAAAAATGATAACACCCATATATTTAGCTATTTACACCAATAAAATAGACCTATACCTCTGTATTCTATTTTTTGTAACAATATGCATAGCAGTCCTTATTTTCTTTGTATTGATCTATTTAGAAATACGCCGTTTTAAAAAACTATCCCAAGAAGAAGTCGCCGATTTATTTAGAGCAATCAAAGAAGAGCAAAACAACACTCTCCAAAACAATCCCCACATATGAATAAACTTTACACCCATAAAAAACCCAGACCTACATCTACCTTCGAAAGGCTATGCAACGCCTTTTCAGACTGTTTACGAGGATGTAAACCCCTAGACCCCACCCAAGAAGACTGGCTAGTAAGACAAGCCAATATTTTTAAACAAAACAAAAACCTGCACACCCCTTATGAGATCGAGTTATTAGACCAGCTCACTCCCCAATTAGGCTATGATTGGCGTCAAGCCAGTACCTTTTTCGTCTTTCATAAAACCGTTTCTGGCATAGAAACCAGACTAGTTGCAGGAAGAGAGCTACTACCATACCAAAAACAATGGCTTACTATCCAAAGAAACACCCTATTAGGCAATCCCATCACACCGCTTAACAACTCCAAAATTAAAAACATAACAAGAGCCACCGCTCTATTAAATTACGACTGGAAGGTAGGAAAGGTAAACAAGACATTTATAAGACATTACCAATCTATTTTAGACACCATAGACAAGCCCGAAAAGCTTAGCATTAGTCAAAAAAAATGGCTAGAGAATCAGCGAAAACGATACACCAAAAAAGAAACCATTCCAGTAGATGAAATGGTAAAACTAGGCACCCTAATGGACAAGCTCCATTTAGACTGGAAAAAGGAAAGAGAACGCTATAGAAACAAAAAACACATCAAGAAGTGGCTAAAAAAATGGTATAGCTGTATCTACTGCCATCTTATAGAAAACAAATTAGGTATAGCCACAGGCACCCTTAGCCTATTACACACTACCCCGCTAGAAACAACTAATGACATAGATACGGCATCCATTAATAAAATCCACGATTTTATAGTAGCCACCCAGTACGCCACCCTTTATAAAGCATCCCTTACCGAAAAGGAACAAATAGTACGATGGGTTCAGAAGAATTATTTTTTTCTAAACCCCAAAGCCCTAGAAACGACAAAAGGCATTCCAGAAGAAATCCTAAAAGAAATCTATACCCAAGAACAAGTACGAGAGCCTTGGGTACACCCTATTCTAACACACATAAAGCATTATTGACCACAAAGCAAACTGCCCTATGACAAACAACATTATAATAGACGATACAATAGTAGTACTTCTCGCATTCTTTATCTTTCTTATTACAGGAATCTTTTTCACTATGTTAGAGCTATTGTTGCACCAGTTAAGCAGCTTTAAGAATATGGACACCCTATCGGTAAGCATACTCTATAAAGCCATTAGGAGGCAGTCCATTTTCACAAACAAAACGCTTACAAACAATGTAATACTCAAAAAAGAAACCATGATAACCAAAGAACAAAAAAAAATACTTAAAATAGTATCCCTGCTAAAAGAATACCCAAACACCACCATTTATGATATTTTATACCAAACAGAAATCCTTGTAAACAGCCTAGAAACATTAGACCGTAAATCCTGTAAAACCATGCTTTTTAGTTTAGAGCACCCAGAGGCAATAAAACAAGACAATGACACCTTTTTACTCCCCACAGAATCCGCCTTTGGACTACAACTATATACCCTTTATGACCCCAATGCCCTCTTTCGGATAAGCACCACCTATTACTATAAAACCAAATTAGATGTAATCCCGAAAAAACTAACCCGCAAAGACCTTTTGGAATCCGTTAAAAACACCAAACTAGAAACACCCATTAAAGAATTTCTATTTACCCATACACTATTAAAACAAAATCCGAAAACAAAAAAGTTACTGCTGATACCTTTTTTGAAGGAACAATTAAAGAACTGTAAAGCCCCCTATCTACTATTTTTCACGATAGGAATTTTCCAGTCCCTACACGACTATCTATAAACCCCATAAAATAAGCCGAAAAAAGACGTTTTTTTACCACGGGGTACAACATTCGGATGCAATTACCCCCCTTAGGTACTTATTTTATGGAGGATACAGATTTTATTAAAAAACAAGTATGAATAACAAACGATTGATTAGCAAAGCATTATGTATTTTTTTAAAAAAAAGTGAAAAATTTCTTGGATTATTCAAACCATAGGGGGGGGAAAACCCCTAGAAAACAGCCCTTTTTTTTAAAGCGAAAAAAAAGCTGTTTTCCATAATCAATTAATAATAAGCGTATTATAAATTATTTTCAAAAAAGACTAAAAAAAATAAAACGAAAACTGTTGAGAACCCATATTTTTAGTACCAGAAAAAGAAAAGTACATTTTTTTGGAAAACAATAAAAAATTTGGAAAACAATAAAAAATTTAAATCTTAAAATATCCTATGGACACAAAAACTATTACGACAGTAATTATCGATGGCAAAAGATTATATAATTTTGATTCTTTAATTCTAAAACAGAGAATCCGAGAACACCACGAGTTCGAGATAATCATAGACCAAGAAATTTCGGACAAAGCCGGTAGCCACACCATCGAAGAATCCCGAGACTGGCTAAATAAATCGGCAGTTATCTCTATGGATCAAAAAGATTTTATGGGAATCATAACCAATATTAACCTACACCATGCAGACGGATTTAATGGCAAAATAGTAGTAAAAGGATATTCTAAGACCATACTACTAGAATCCGGTATTTATTCTAAATCATGGAACAACAAACCCATTAGTTATATTGTCAATGAAACATTGCGCAATACGCAAAAATTAGATTTTCTAGCAAAGCCAGAAAACGATTTTATGCTAACCTACGAATCACAATACCAAGAATCCTATTTCTCCTTCCTCATAAGGCTCTCTGTTTATAGGGGAGAATGGTTCTTCTATGACGGTCTAAGGGTAGTGTTCGGAAAACCCCCCGTAGAAAGTGCCCTAGACATTTTCTATGGAGAAAGCATAACAGAACTATCCATCGGAATGGATATTTCTACCCATTCGCCATCCCTATACTCCTATGATGCGATGGAAGACACCATAAGCATAACCAAACCCAAAGATGATATAGCAGGGCTAAACGAATTAGCCGCATATGCCTATACCTTATCCAAAGAAATATACCCCAATATACCAACCGCAGAAAGCCCGACCCCCATATACAACAAATTCGAGCTAGACCAAGCAGTACGCAAAACCCAATCCGCAGAATCCGTAAGACTAAACACCATAAGAGGAAAAAGTAGCGACAAACGCCTAGGAGTAGGAGTAATCATAAATATACGTTCGGCAAAATACGACAACAAAACATTCGAAGAAAAGCCATATGGCGTATATATTATAACAGCCATAACCCATAACGCAGCAGGCAATCACAAGTACCAAAATGAGTTCGAGGCAGTACCCGGAGACACCCGTGTGTTACCCCTATCTAAAATCAAACGCCCTAAGGCATTATCGCAATTAGCCACCGTTATTTCAAATAAAGACCCACTTAGAAAGGGACGTATCCAAGTGCGCTATTTTTGGCAAACTAATAATATGCAGAGCGATTGGCTACGCGTAATGTCCTTAAACGCAGGAGGTAGCGACCAAAAACCAACCAATCGAGGGCTTGTATTTATACCCGAAATAGGGGATCAAGTAGTAGTAAACTTCCTACAAAACGATCCAAATCAAGGGTACGTTGCAGGCAGTCTTTTTACAGGAAAAACAGGCGCTGGAGGCAAAGATGAAAACGCTTTTAAAAGCATCTCATCAAGAAGTGGGGGTATATTAGAATTTAATGACACCAAAGGATCCGAATCCATTAAGATGACCGATAAGAAGGAGAACCTCATTTTTATGGATACAGTAAATGGAGCCATTGTGATCACCTCGCCTAAAAGCATAACCGTAAAATCCAAAGAAATCAATATTATAGCAGAAGACAAAGTACACATAGAAAGCAAAGAAGTAACCATTATAGGAACCGATAAAATCAAAGAAAAAAGCGATTCTTCTATAGAAGTAGAATCCCCAAAAATAACAAGCTCCTCAGATGCCACCAGTATAAATGCGAAACAAACCATCGACATAGAAGCCAAGCAAATAACCAATGTAAAAGGAACTACAGCTGTAAATCTAAATTAACCCATGAACAATCAACATAATCCCATAGCACAGCGCATAAACTATTTGCAAGACTTTTGGATACAACAAAGAGCATTAAAACCCAATGCTCAATTTATCCGTTGGCTTATTGAAGAGCCAGATTTACCATTGGTAAACGGTTTTTATAAATTAGAATCCTCTCCCCACGGAAAAATAGCAGAAACAATAGTTGTAATGCTAACAGATTTTCAGTCGCTAGAAACGTTTTCGTATCAACTGGCAAAAGATTGGATAGTAGCCTTTAAAAAAGACGCTGAAAAATATCCAGAATTGCAATGGCAAGCATTAGACGGGTTAGAAGCAAGCTTTAACAAGCTACCTACAACATCGGGTCAACAAGCAGATGCCTTTTTGGTAAAACTGCTTACCCAATTTAAAGCTTTTGAAGGGCAAAATACCACGATGTATTTAGGCATTAACCCAAGAGAAGTAACGAGCTATAGCGCATTATGTCTATGGCTATGCAATCTTTTAAAACAGCTACCCAAAAACATAGGCATCGTTGTTACAGACTATAAAAAGGAATCGCTTTTTGAATCCCTATTTAGCAGAGAAGACCTACCATTTGTTATGCAAAGCCTAAGGCTTAAAAATCAAGATATGGCAGCAGGCTATGCCGCTCTTATGACCCAAGGCAACCCTAACGACCCACAAGTAGCATTTAGAAACTGCATGCTAAAAATGAGTGAAGCCACCAAATCCAAAGATAAAGAAGCACTAATAAATTGGGGCGAAAAAGGATTGCACATCACAGAAAGCACCAATGACCTGCCCTTTTGGGCATCAGCCCATCTTATTTATGCAGGCTTTTTGTTTGGTTTTAAAGATTCGGAACGCTTAGAAACCCTTTTAGACAAAGGTATTGCTATCAGCGAAAAATCCCCAGAAGACAAGAATTTACAAGGCGTTGTCTTGCAGATTTACGGGTATAAGGCAGCCTATTATAGTTTTACAAAACAAAGATCGCTAGCCAAAGAATGGTTTGTAAAACAAGCCGAATTAGCCCAAGAGTACCAGCAGCATTTAGTGGCACTTACCGCCTATAAAAATGCACTGATTGTTTTACAACAACAGAGAAAAACAGAAGAAGCAGAAGCTCTAGCAGCCCAAGCCTATCCATTTTGTACCACCATAGACGATGCTATTCTAAAAACCACAGAGTTTCCATATATCGCCAAGCACTATATGGATATGTTGCGTAGGGAAGATAACACCAAGGAAAACTTTAGTAAAAGGGAAGAAGTACACCAGTACCTGACCCAACTGTTTGATGAAAACTGGGAAGTCATGGGAAAAAACCTAGCTAAAAAAATTAAAGCAATGGAACAAGAAATAATAACACCAATAAATTAAAAAGCACGATGTCTTTACTTGCAGATTCTCATTTTACACCTATTATTGGCATGGACACCCATTTTACAACCCTCCCGCCATACAATCCTTTCCAGCCCTTTATCGGGATGGTTTTAGACCCTTTTGACTATGTTCCCTTTATAGGAGGCACGGTACATATAAACGGCATTAAACGAGGAGTATCCGATACCAGTGGCGTTCTCATTACGCTGTATCATATTCCTATAGCGAGTCCATTTGTACTAGCACCCATTATCGGACACGAGAGCATGAACTTTTTTTCAAGTGAAACGGTGTATGCCGACGGCTCCCGTCTTAGCCCCAAAGGGCATATGCTTATGAGCTGTAACGACATCGGTATTCCGTTATCGATTCAACCGGGTAAAAAGAAATTCAAAAAAATTGTCCCCCCCCGATATGCACCCACCTCTTTTTCCATAGCTACCCCTACGGGGCCACCTGTATTTGTAGGAGCCCCATACAGTCCTGATTGGGGAGGGATGGTAACAGGTTTGGTAACGAGCTTTGGTTTTGGTGCGGTAATGCGAAAATTGGGACGCATAGCAAACAAGGCAGCTAAAAAAATAGGAAAAGGCTCCAATAAAATGAGCCGTTGGTTATGTAAGCTAGGATTTGAACCGATAAATCTAGTAACAGGAGCAGTAACATACGAAGGAGTAGATTTTGAGTTACAAAGTCCTATTCCCTTTGCTTGGGAACGTGTTTGGGACTCAGACTCTGATTATATGGGTCTGTTAGGTCACGGAGTAAGCTTTAAGTACGACCGATCGGTAGATTTTTTTCCTGAACAAGAAGCACTAGGGCTTCGTTTTGATGATGGTAGGATGGTATCCTTCCCAATGCTAAAGCACAATGAATCCCACTACCTACGCCAAGAAAAAACAACCCTTAGCAGAACCTCTAGTGGGGATTTTATAGCCTATGCACACGAGGAGGAACGCTATTACCACTTTGCACATGAAATCACAGACTATGATAACATCCAATACAAGCTTACAAAAATAGAAGACCTTCGTGGCTTTGCCATGCAATTTATTTACCGAAACGATCGGCTTGTTGAAATTATAGACGCCTCCAACAGAACCATTCTGTTAGACTACAACAGACAAGGTCTTGTAAGAAGGGTTTTCTTAGAAACCACAAGAACAGAAAAGCTTATGGTGTCCTACAGCTACGATACGCTAGGGAATATGATAGGTATTACCGACGCACTAGGGCAAACCACCACTATGGAATACCAAGAACATCTGCTAGTTAAAAAGACCGACCGTAATGGGCAATCCTTTTATTGGGAGTATCAAGATACAGGCACCAAAGCCAAATGCATCCACACGTGGGGAGATAATGGCTGGCAAGAAGGATGGATGGAGTACCATACAGAAGAGGGCTATAACAAGATAATCGATGCCAATGGTATAGAAACATTTTACTACTACACCCCAGAGGGTTTAGTAACCGAGATAAAAAACGGTAGAGGACATAGTAGCTATACCGAGTACACAGAGCACAAGGAGATTTTTAGAGAGATCGACCCCCAAGGAAATGTTACAGGCTACACCTATAATGAGCTAGGTAACCAAACCAGTATCGTCTATCCTGATGGCAATAGCGCCTTATTTTTGTATAACGATGCAGATCGGTTAGTAATATCGATAGACCCCGAAGGGAACAAGCGTCATTATACCTATAAAAGAGACCGCCCCCATTTAATAAACAGTATTATAGAGCCAGATAATAGCCTAACGGTACTAGAGTATAACGAGCTGCAGTTAGTAAATCAAATACGGAACAGTAAGAAAAAAAGTTTTCTAGAGTATACGGAGCAACACAATTTGAAGCGTTTTACAGACCAAGACGACAATACAACCACATGGGTATATAACCACCTTGGGGAAGTAATGAATATAAGCAACAACGGTAAAATCCAGCAAAGCTATACGTATGATGCTTTGGGTCGGGTAACCAGTGTAGAGAGTGATGGACAAGATCAGACCAACCTAAAGTACAATGCGTATAACGAGGTTATAGAAGCCTTTACAGGCAAAACCAACATACAATTTAGCTACACACCACTAGGTAGTTTACTAATGCGTCAAGAAAACGACAGTAAAGTGCAATTTTATTACGATAAAATGGAGCAGCTAAATAGTATTAAAAACGAGAATGGCGAAATCTACGAATTTCTGCGCAACAAAAATGGAGAGATTATAAAAGAAACAGGATTCGACGCCCTAACGAGATTCTACAGGCGTGACCGAGCTGGCAAAGTAATAAAAGTAGAACGCCCTAATAATCAATATACGGAGTACGAGTACAATGGATTAGGACAAATAACACGTGCCGAGTATAGCGATGGTACTTGGGAAACCTTTTCGTATAACAAAAATGGACAGCTAATAGAAGCACGTACCATTAATAGTAAAGTAGTTTTAGAGCGCGACGCTAGGGGTCGTGTAGTAACCGAGCAGCAAGCTACAGGGATACCAACAGATAAAGGTTATAACATACAAAGCGGCTACAGCGAGAATGGCAACCGTACTCAAATAACATCTAGTCTGGGAGCTAACATAGAACACAGCTACAACACCCAAGGACAATGTATAAGCACACAAGCCCAAAATGGCACTAGTACGTACCAAGCTCAAACCCAGTATAATCCACTAGGTCAAGAAATAGAGCGTATTGTAACAGGAGGTATAACTAGTAGCCGTATCTATGATGAGGAAGGCAGACAGCGAGCACATCATGTACATGGCAAAACTCGCAACTACCGCAATACCCAATACATATGGAATCCGAACTATCAATTACATAAAATATTAGATTTTAATGCACAAACCAGCACTAGCTTTACCTATGACGCTTTTGGTAGCCTGGCAAGCGCACAATATGGAGACGGTAGTTACGATTACAAACTACCAGACAAAGTAGGTAATCTTTATAAAACCAAAGAAAAAGACGATCGCAAATACGGCAAAGGTGGTAAATTATTGCAAGATACCAAGTGGCATTACCTATACGACGAGGAAGGCAACCTTATTAAAAAAACCCAAAACAACAGCAAACAAATACTCGCTGAGTTTGAAAAAAAGAAAGCCGAAACTCCTCCACAAAAAAGCTATTGGATAGATCGATTGTTTGGTTTTACGGGAGAACCTGAAAAGCCCGATTTAGAACCCAAAACCATACCCAACCAATGGGAATATGGCGAGTGGCAATACATATGGCAAGCCAATGGTCTGCTACAAAATGTAAAAGACCCAAAAGGTAGAGTAACAGCCTTTGAGTATGATGCTCTTGGCAGGCGAACGGCAAAAATAAACCTTGCAAAAAATGAAATAAACCGTTACATTTACGACGGCAACGTTCTTTTACATGAGTTTAGTTATCCACTGTCTGAAAGACCTAAAACGGTAGCAGATGATATTGGTAGATTGTCTTTAGATAAAAAAGAGGATACTTCTAATTTAATTACTTGGGTTTTTGAGGAAGGTACTTTTGTGCCACAGGCAAAAATAACAGAAGAAGGTACTTTTAGTATAATTTCGGATCATCTTGGAACACCAATACTAAGTTTTGATGAAAACGGGAAAAAAGTATGGGAGAGAGAACTGGATATTTATGGTAAAGCCATAAAAGGAGATAGTGATTTTATTCCATTTGGTTGGCAAAATCAATATTTTGATGAGGAAACTGAACTGGCTTATAATCGATTTAGGTACTATTCTCCTGATA
>CAVYIL010000092.1:0-5474 GCA_963768325.1 uncultured Flavobacteriaceae bacterium
TAAACAATCCCTAGCATAAAAATGTTGATATTGGTTTGTCCAAACTTCCAATTGGTTCTATCGATACTCAAAATGAATGTATCCTGTTTAGGTAGTAATCCATAAACAAGACGTGCTATTAAATCCGAATCTAAAGCGTAATCGGCAATAAACCGCTGAATACGTCTTAAAGACGATTTTGAGTTTGCAGAACTCTCAAAGGCATTAGCAAGCTTTTCAAAAGTAACTGTTTGTACTTTACACAACGCTAGGATAAAGTGAGATATAAATTTTATTCTCGCCATATTAATTTTACCTTTAAAATGAGGAGTTAGTACTGAAATTAATTCATTACTTTTGGAGGAAGCATTGGTTTTCTTCATTAGAAAAACAAGTAATATTATTCTTCTAATATACCGAAAACTAATGCTTTTACTTAATGTTTTGACCTTTAATTAATTTATTAATCGATAAGAACTCCCCAATGCTTGAATTCGACATCGCTCAATAAATTAGTTATCAATGAATTATATTTTTGTCATGTACTTAGCATATTTTGTTTTAATACTAATATTAAAACCATCAATTTCTTTGTGTAAATCATCAATATTAGTTTGTATCGATGCTATAGCATCATTGTTTTCTAATATTGTTTTTTTATACGTATCGATATTTTGAACTAATACATGTATCTCTGAATTCAATTGATGGATTTCATCTTCTAGATCATCTTCTTTTTTTAAAATAAAATCTGCTGCTTTATGAAATTTAGCATATTCTTTATGCATCCCAATCACTTTTTCTTCATAAGCTATCTCCGTAAGATCTTGTGCTGTTATATCTGCTACGATATCTCCTAGTATACCTGTAGTATTTGTATAGGCTTCCAGATTGTTTGCTTCTGTTGCTTTGTAAAAATGTTTAGGTAATAAAATAGCCTCTTTTTTGTTTTTAATCTTAAATTTTTCATAGGCTATAACATCCACAGCGGTAATTATTTCTGTATCTTCCCCTTTCTTAACAGTGGATACTGTCATAAATGGTTCTGTAAGTCTATTGTGCGCAATCAGATTAGCGTAATGTTCATATGCATAGGTATAGGTTGTTTTATGTACTTCTTCTGCGCCGTCAATTACATTACCTACTGTGCTTGTCTCTTTTAGCCTAAGGTGATTGCTATAAGGACTAAATTCATAGGAATAGTGCGACTTATGCGCTACACCATCTAGTACACTAATCTTTTGTATTGGACGTACAGTATAAATTCTAGTTTCTTGTAATTCCTTACCATCTAATTGATGCTTTATATCTTCTCCCCATACTTTATAGTGGGTATAGTCCTGAGATACTACCTTTTGATCGGTATTATATACTAAAGTGGCATATGGATGACCATCTAAGGGAGTAATATTCCCTTTTTCAAAAGATGCCCTATCGTCTGCATACACACTAGCATAGGTTACCAGTTTAGGGTCGATTAGTTTTAAATCTGTTGGGTTTGCAGTATATCCCATAGGTTTTTTACCAAAAGCATTATATCGGTTATAATAGTAATGTTCGATATAGCCTCCATCGGTTTTGTCTAAAGGTATCTCTGTATGTATTGCATAATCGGTACTACTAGGAATATCGATAACTTTGCCATAAAGAGCAACCCCTGAAGCGGAATGATAGGCTGCATGTTCAGAATTATAACGATAGTGGTGATAACTCAGTGTCTCCTCTGCTTGCTGAATACTAACTTTAACAACTGGATAATCGTATAATTCTTTTTCAAAAGTATCTCCTGTTACCTTATGCAAGGTTACGGCTGTAGCTTCTTTATAGGCGGGATGATTATTTCTGTTTCGTATTTCTGTTGAGCCTCCTATTTCTGGTTGAAACTGTTTTAGATACTCGTTCCTTTTTACATAACCATTAACTCCCACGGGACCATAACTTACGTAAGCACTGGAACCTACTGTAGCCGATATCCAATCCTGATGTATAATCTTATCTTCAGTAGAGGGTATTGTTTTTGAGTCATACACCTTTCCATTGCGCAAACGGATCATATGGTTTACTATACCTGTTGGAGTTTTAAGGGTATAGGGCATGAAATTATTTACAAAACCATTAACTCCTCCCACTAATTTGGTAGTCGCATCTAACTGAAATATATCATGGGTTATTGTTTTCCAACTTCCATCGGATTGCCTATGAAATAGTTTTCCATTTACAGAAATATAATTATTAGCAATAGCAGTACTCTTATGGTTGGTTCCTATCATTTCATTTACGAATCCTTTAGCTATAGGCTCCAGTATTCCACTTGCCAATCCGATCATATTGGCAGCACTATTAATGGTTTCCAATGTTTCTGCTGCGGCTACTGCTTCTCCTAAACCTGGGATAACTGCCGTTACAATCATCACAATATCATTTATCAGCTCTACCGATAAATCTATGACTTCATTAATAAATTCGGGAGCACTAATCTGCTCTGTTGATGCTTTTGTTATCTCCTCCCACTTTCCTGTATTTGGATCATATTGATGAAATTTGGGCGTTTTAAATGTCTTATCCGTATTTTCAACTAAGGTCGAAACGACATCATTAGAAAAGCCACTGGTATAATAAGGGGATTCAAAATCTTGGGTTACAAAATGATTATTCCCTGTATATCGAAAAGCATAGTTCACTCCATCATCGGGATCATTACTTGTATTGGATCCTACTAACAGACTGTGGGCTTTTCCTATTTTATTAATGACATCTCCTACGATAAAACTTTCTATTCCACTTTGTCCTGCTGCGGTATGTAAGTGTGTCAATTGGATGTTGTCATAGTTCTCATCCCAAACAATACCAAAAGTACTATTGATCTTTTTCATATCAGGAGTAAGACTACTAATTATATCTCCTACTACTGGTATATCCGTTTCTCCTATTAGATTTTCATCAATATTATCATAGGTCTGTAGTACAGCAAAACTGTTGCCTACTTCTAAATCAATCTTTGCATCTCTACCTAAAAAAAAGGAAAGTAAGGAAATATAATTAGGGTGCTCTTCAAATGCTTCGCCTAATACATCGGGTAGTCCAGGGATCTGATCGATAATAGGTTTCATCTTTTCTTTGGTAAAAAGTGCTTTCTTATTAAACTGTTCACTTTTACTATTCCAATTCATGTTCTCATCATGGTGGATCAAATTAATCTCTGCATTTATTCCATGGGAGTCTGTTATAACAGCTACTATCAAATTGTTTTTAACACGGATTGCGGATCGGTGATTCTGTTTTCCTACAGCTGTTTCTCCATTTTCTCCTATTAGAGCATCTAATGCGTTTTCTATGGCTTCTTTACCCGAAGTTGTTGTTATCCTAGCATTAAAATCGGTTCGTAATTGTTTGCTATAGGTACTCCAAATATGTCCGTCCCAACTGTATATGTATAGGAAATCCGTTACTTCATCCAATAGCGCTACAAAATTGTCTCCAGATTCAAAGGTGAAAAACTTACTGGTAAGGTTTGTCCCTTTTTCGTTTTTAGTCCATTCTCCTGGAATTAAATTGTTCTTTTTAACGATTGTAACCTTTGATCCTTCCCAAGAGGTTAAGGCAAAAAAGTGTTCCTGAAGTGTAATATGGTAGTCTTTTCGTGGATTGGCTGCTGCATCTTCATCTCTGGCTTGGTGTAATCTCTTTTGTCTATCTGTAAATTGGTTTTCTGATGCATTGATAATCTCATTGTCAAACACGGTAGGCAGTTGTACTTCTTTCTCTAATCCTGAAGCTACATCTAATGCTACATTTTTTATAGCTGTAGACTGACCTTTATACCAATCTTGTATGGCTTGACTAAATGCGCCACTTGAGATGTCATCCCCTACCTTATACAATGTTTTTCCTGTTCCTTTCAGAAGATCTTCGAATCCAGTAAGCACTCCAAAAGCGGCTGGATAATCTTTTTCAATTGCTTTAAAAACATTCTCTTTTAATCCCTTTAAGACACCCTTACGGTATTGATCCTTGGCAAAATATCGATCATAAAAATAACCCTTAAACAATCCTATATCTTTTTCGAACCAACGGTCTCCGACCCATTGATAGACTTTTACATAACTCTGTCGTTGGGTCAAATCCTGTGATTCAAAAATAGCAACGACATAGTCCGATCCATAAAACAATTCAGGAGCACTCCATCTCGAATCCACATCAAAGGTATCATTATGTGGGTTATCTGGAAATGTGATTTCAATATCTGTTGCACTTCCTTCTATCTTTTGTTTTCCATATTGATAGGCGTAACTTACACCCTCTGGGAGCGTTTGCTGTTTTATTGCTGCATATAATGCTCCTGTAGAAGGGTTGTATAATTTAGTTTCTGCCTTGGTCAGTCCTGCATGAACTCCGTCTGAATCCTTTAATCCAAAATAGTCAAATAGGGTTGCTGGTTTATATTGACTGTCTTTAGAATCTAAATAGTTTATGGATGTTAATAATCGTTTTTGTAGTTCCGTGTTTTGATTTAAAAAATCAAAACCAAATCGCACTTTTTCTAGGCTATTTCCTTTTCTGTTTTTTAAATGTATCTCTGAAAGATACTTTGTCTCATATCGCTCTTGATACGCATCTTTATCATTAGATATATTCGGTTGTGCCTTTTTTTCTGTATGAGGATCATAATATTCATGTTCTTCTTTATTACCATAGATAAAATTAATGGTTTTTCCTCGTAAGCCTTTAACACTTGATAGATATGTAGCTCGAGTATGCTGTAATCCTGTTTCGCCTACTTGTTCTTCTTCTTGGTTGTAGAAAAACTTAACCTGCTCTCCGTATATATTTTCTATAGCGGATACATGGTATGAAATTGGTAATCGACTCTGATCCGTTGATACCATTGAGCTACCTATCCAATTTCCCCATCTCACATTATAGGATACTCCATTAGACACATGTTTGGTCAAAGAACCATCTCCATAAATATAAATATGACCATCTGGGTGATACACTCGCCATTGATCTGAAGCGATATGATGCTTGACCATCCAATCGGGTTGTTGAGCAATTCGATATTCTTTTTCGCCTGTATCCTTATTTTTAGATATAAATACTAATGGGTAGGTATTCCCTTTTGTATATAATAGATATTTATCATCAACTAGTGTACCTGTTTGCTGGGTTAATCGAATAATCTTGTCTTCGGGATATTCCCATCCAAGACCTAAAACACCTTGTTTTTGATCTCTATTCCAGATACTTGCTTTTTGAGATACTCCTTCACTATTGTATGTTAAACTAGATTGATAGCCTTCTACTGTAAATATAGGCTCTTGTAAAGAAACGTTTCCGGTTCCTAAATCTACTTGATCTATTGGAACAGAACCACTTTTTTCATCTGCTATCTGAGAGCGTGATAAAAAGGGAGTTCGCCTGTAGTTATTACCATAACCATAGCATAGGTTGGAGAGATATTACTAAATAATAATAGAAAGGAAAGTAGAAATGCT
>CAVYIL010000093.1:0-49070 GCA_963768325.1 uncultured Flavobacteriaceae bacterium
ATTACACTGGCAGTCTGGAGGTTTTGTATTGTACTACAAACGCTTAGAATCTAGTAGCTTTGATTTACCTGTTTATAGCCCTGAGGTGGAAAGCCTACAGTTAGATTATTCACAATTGGTTTTACTCCTTGATGGTATTTCTATTACCAATATTAACAGAAAAAAACGCTATAAAAAGTGATCTTATTTTTGGTGATTTTAAGTAAAACGTTGTACTTTCGGGGCGATGACTTATCAAGAATTACTTGTCGAATACGAAAGTGTAAAGGTCGAAAACCGAAGCCTAAAGCAGCAGCTTTATGAGCTTTATAGACTTATTAATGGTTTTAAGTCAGAGAAATTTATTACAGAATCCGAAGTAGATCAATTAAGTTTATTTCCGCAGGACACTCCTATAATTCAACAGGAAGAATCTGTTAAAGAAACCATTACCTATACCCGAGAAAAGAGTAAACACCAAGGACGTAATGCACTTCCAGAACATTTACCTGTACGAGAGGTTATTATAGAACCAGAGCAAGATACTCAAGGCTTAGAAAAAATAGGAGAGGAAATTACAGAAACCCTAGAATATACTCCGGCTAGTCTGATAAAAAGAAGAACGATTCGTCCTAAATACGCTAAAGCAGATGGTCAAGGAATTCTTATAGCCGAACTACCAAGTCGTCCTATTGAGAAATCTATAGCGGAAGCGTGTTTATTAGCGCATATTCTGGTAAATAAATACGCGGATCATCTCCCTTTTTACCGTCAAATCCAGATTTTTAAACGGGATTTTGGATGGAGTCTAGCACAAAGCACAGTTAGTGATTGGATGGCTGGATGCTGTCAGTTACTAGAACCACTATATAATACTTTGAAACAAAAAATATTGAGCTCTGGATATATTCAAGCCGATGAAAGCCCTATCAAAGTATTGGATAGTGACAAAAAAGGAAGCTCTCATCAAGGGTATCAATGGGTCTATCACGATCCCATTAGCAAACTTGTACTCTTTGATTATCGTAAAGGACGTGGACAAAACGGACCTAAAGAACTTCTTGTGGGGTATAGTGGTTATTTACAGTGTGATGGATATACTGTATATGACAATATAAGCGCTGATCCCAATATTACATTGGCAGGGTGTTTAGTACATGCGCGTAGAAAATTTCACGATGCAGTAAAGAATGATAAAAAAAGAGCTGAAAAAGCATTAGCTATTTTTAGAGAAATATATCTTCAGGAAAGAGAAATTAAGGAACTCGCTCTAGAAGATTTCGGAAAAATTAAAAATTTACGATTGGAGAGAATAAAACCATTACTCCAAAATATTAAAGATTGGATTACAGAAGAACAGTTTAAGGTATTACCTAAAAGTACTATTGGTAAAGCAATGACTTATTTTGTAAATCAATACCACAAGTTCCTAACTATTTTTGAAGACGGAAGAATTCAATTGGACAACAACCGTATCGAAAATGCTATACGACCACTGGCTATTGGAAGAAAAAATTACCTCTTTGCAGGATCTCATAAGGCAGCTCAAAATGCAGCCATGCTATACTCTTTCTTTGGAACTTGCAAAATGAATAATATAAACCCTAGAGAATGGCTTACGGATACTCTTGAAAAATTACCTGACCATAGTGTACTAAAACTAGAGGAATTATTACCAGGGTATAATAAACAAAATTAAACGTACTTTATCGGACGGATACTCTGTATTTAGTCAAACTTTGAAAATAAATAAAAGACTTGATTAGCAAAGGTAAGATGTGTTAGCCCTTAAAAAACAATAATATATTCTGTTAAAGTCAAATTTTAAAAAACAAATTTTTTTATAAAATATAACATCTTAAGTTTGTTATAGCAATTTCACTATTGACTCCTGTTTTTTCTTTAAGCAAAGAATCGAGGAAGCCTACTTGCCAAAAGGCGGCGGGCATAAAAAAAAGTCAATAGTTCGTAGCTATTGACTTTTGTAGGTTTCTTTCTTTAACTAGAATAGCTGCCAATTAAGTACGATGGAAACGTCCGAAATTGTCAAAATAGTAACAAGTTTAATTGTTGCTATTTTAGGCTTGGCTACAGCAGTAATCAAGTCAAGAAAAAAATAACTTTTTCGCCACCTCCTGCAAGAGGTGGTTTTTTTATATTACAAAGATAATGAATTTTTGTGAAATGGTGTTTTTTGTTTGATTTTAAATAGATGTGCATAGTTACTACATCTATTTTTTTAAACTTTTTTAGATACCTTTATATTCTTATTTTTTCTTCTTTTTTTATTATACTAGAGAAATCAAGCATTAAATGATATAAAGTGAAGTCTTTATTGCTGTTTTTTGTAGTATGGCTTGAGGTGTAAGCATATTCAAAATTTGGAATTAGATTAATACAGTCTAATTTAAGGTCAACACTGATTTTTGGAATATCAAAAGGTTTTACAATGAATCCCAACATGCCATTAACATTTTTATAAATAGGATATTTTTCTGTTATAAACCTGTTGATTCCATTTTCAATATATGCATCATTTAATCTTTTATTTCCATCTAGTCTCTTACATTCAATAACATAATAAGCATTTTCATCTTTGATATATTCTTTAGATGAATAGAACATTATATCAGTTCTTCCGTGTTCATGGTAATCATCATCAATTTCTGGAACTTCAGGATGAAATATCCAGTTATTTAAACCTAATAGTTCTTTTACTTGTACTGGAGATAAGAAATCTTTGTATAGTCTATTTCTTATCTTATTTTCATTGTTTTCTATTTTTGAATACTTGTCTAACATCCTCAAATAGCAATCATAAATCTTAGACATTACAAACTCAAAGTCTTTTTTCAAGTAAAATGATTGAATATCCCCTAATTTTGATGCATTTAACTCTCTCATTCTTAATTTTTTTGCTTGTAGAAAGCATCAACAAACTCAGTTAAATCTAAATGGGCTATGGCAGAATGCCATAATTTATATTCATTTGGCTTAGCTACATAAAAGAAATCATTTTCAAAACCCTTTATATCTTTTTGAAGATAAAGTGAATTACCTAAATTTTCAAAACTTAAACTTGCTATATTTTTAAGCAGCTCTTTATCTTCTTTATTTTTCCAATTAACACAACTTTTGCTTTCAGATGGTTTAGAGTTTATTTTGAATTTCATTAAAATTGTATGATTTGAATACAATATATCTACCTCAAAATAATGATTATCGGAATTAAACCTTTTTTCAAAATGCTTAACAAAAATTTGAGCATACTCTTCTAAATAATTTTCTTCAAAGCTTATTTTTCTAAATATTTGTTTTTTTTCTAATTCATTACCTTTTAATAATGGCACTATTACGTTGTTTGTATAATCAATTAGGTTTTTTTCTTGATTTGATAATTTATAAAATTTTAAAAGTTCTGATTCTATTAGATTTTCCAGTTGTGTTTTTTGATTCTCAAATTGTTGTTTTTTATAATCCTCAAAATCTCCTGATTCTATAGACTGTATTACTTTTTTTAATTTATCAGTATTTCTTTTCAAACTGTTATTGTTTTCCCAAGCAAATGGTACAGAGAATTTATCCTCTTTATCATGAGATTGTTCTCTTTCTATACCAATAGATGAATTAGTATTAACAAGGAAGTAACTAAAAAAACTTGAATTAAATAAAGCTTCAAGAAAATATAATTTTAATTCACTTTCCTTATTTAAAGGTTTAATACCTGTTATTGCATCTGTATAAATAACATCTTTATCTGAAATCGATGATTTTGCCCTGAATTTTTTATTAACACCTTTACCAACTAAAAGAACTGGTTTTTTGAATAACTCTATTCCCCTTGGTCTATGTACAAAATCTTTAACCTCTAAAAAATTATCTGAATACTTAATATGATAAGGGGTTAATCCTCCTTTTTTAGAGTTCACACTTAATTTTATTGTCTTGTGTTCTTCTATAGTATTTTTATCCCCTCCTCCAACAGAAATTCCTTTTCCATAAATAAATTTTTTTTCATCAGAAATACACTCATAAATCGAGTTGTATTTTTTTAGCCTTTTAATAAAATAATAGTCTAAAACATTCCCATAAACTAATACTTTCCATATCCAATCTTCATCAATAAAAAACCTTTGAGCAATTTCTTTAACGTCATATTTTTCAATAACCATTAATTTAAAGGTTTCAAAAAACACATTAGGTTTTAAAGAAATGTGTTCTACTACATTCTCTCTTAACTTTTGATTATCCTTTTCTTTTTTATAAAATAAAATTGTTGCAGGGGCTACGGCACTATCATTAAAAACTTGATGTCTAACAGAAGACAATTCTACAACTTTTCTAAGAAGAAAATTAGTTAAAAAATATTTTCTAAAAACCCCCTTCTTTTCTTTTTTTCTACTTATTTTGTATAAAATCTTACTCACAATAATAAAAGCAGTTTCATCAAAATTAAAATTAGAAACTCTGACTAAAAAAGCCTCTGCAATTTCTCTATTTTCTATTTCTAGATTGCTATTTTCTAGGATTTTTTTACCTTCAATATATTTCTCAAATAGTTGCTCTTGTTTTGGGTGCTTAGTCTTCCAAGGAGGATTCCCTAAAATAAAGTTAAAATGATGCTTTTCAAGTGTTGAATTAAATAAATGCTTTGTATTAAAAAAATCTGCGACAAAGAAGTTCTTATCCTCCAATACAGGGAATTTAATCCCTATAATCTTTTTAGGTTTTAAATGGTCTAATAAAGTAATATAAAGTGAAAAAATAGCAACGCTTATTGCGTTCTCATCTTCATCTATACCGAAAATATTATCAATCAACAATGTCTTTAGTGTTTCTTTGTATTGGTCATACTCTTTATCATCATTAAAGTTTAAAGGATTGTTTTTTAAATATTGGGCAATAATTTTTCTGTAAGTTTCAACTAAAAAGATACCAGAACCACAAGCAGGGTCTAAAACTTTACAATTATATTCGCTAAGGTTATCTCTTAAATACTTAGAAACAGTATCTTTCTGAATATAATCCACCAAAAATAGAGGGGTATAGTACGCTCCATTATTTGCTTGATTATCAATACCTATAAATTTTTCATATACATTACTAATAAATTCAACAGGTATTATTGAGAAATCATAAATATCAAATAAAGATGATTGCCCTGTTTTTATTTCTGCTCCTTTTAAAAGGTTAGCAATAACAGAAAGATGGCTTTCAGTTACATAATCTTTTTCTTCAATTTCAACGTCTTTTATTTTATATTTCAAAGGAAATAAGTTTCCGTTAAAGTCATCTTTTAATTCTTGAAAAAATGTATAAGTGTCATTATGATTAGAAAGTATTTTATGAAAATCTTCTTTTTTAGATATATTATATTTATCTAACTCTACATTTCTATCAATCAAATATCTAACAAAAATAACTCTACCAATAAGAAAGTTAGCTACTCTGTCTGGTAAGTTTCCTGTCTTTTCATCTGTTAAACACTTTCTTGTATCTTCTATGTTTTTTAGCAGATAGAAATCAACTCTGTTTTTTTGTTTAAAATCTTTTTGATACCTCTCCCAACTTTTACCTGTAATAATTTCAAAGTATTCAAAGTCTGAAATATCATTACTTAATGTATTTAATGTGTTTTCTTTATTAAGAAAATTAAATCCATTTTTTATAATCCATTGGTTGCCATCATTAATAAAAATTACTGGAGATTGATTGAGATTCCAAATTTTCTTTTCTAATAATTCTATATCTCTTTCCTTTTTATAATCAAAAAACAAAATAAGAGGTTCATCATTTATACAGAAAAAAACATCAGGCTTTAGTTGTTCTGAAAAAAATTCTTTTATTCTGACCGAAAGAAAATCAGTTGTTTCGCCTTGCAAATCATCATAGGAAAACAACCCATCTTGATAGGATAAGTTTAATTTTATTAATAATGATTTTAACTGCATACTAAAAAATTGTTTAATCAACAAATTTAGTTATATGAAATTCCTTTACCTAAAATTTATTGTAAAACTTTTTAACACCTTGATAGTAACAGTTTAATACACCTCCTAAATTACCCAATACCAGTACTATTTTAACATCGCACTAATAAGCATTATTTTGCGTAAAAACAACAAAAATCAACACCCACCGCATAACATAAAAAAACACGATAACCATCCTAGAAATCTCTTTTTTATTAAAAATAAATCACTATATTCGCGCCTTAATTTACGCAGAATCTTCTTTCTTTAAAGTCTGTGAAATGTACATTAAACAAGATCAAGTGCTTAAACAACTACAATTTACGGTTTTCCCACAGCAATTGATTAAAAATAAAGCTTTATATTGTGCCGCAATAATAACTAAACAAACGTAACACCCATATGTCTAATAATCCTCACGTATTTAATAGTAAAATATACACCCTTCAAAGTAGTAAATATTCCACGATAAATTATACTTGTATTACTTGATTATGAGTTAATTCATTGTTATTTTTGGAGTTAATTAAAATTTAACCCTAAAAAAGGTAACACAATGAATAACATACGTAAATCAATCAATAAAACAATAGTAGTATTAGGCGTATTCACAAGTCTTGTTTTTGTAAGCTGTGAAGATGAAAAAATAAACGAAGATAATTATGGAACAGAAAAACAACTTATCGACAAAGATGAAGTTGAAACAGAAGAAGAAAGGTAAAAGGTCTAAAACTTTAGTAATAATAATTTGTGCAATATTTGCGCTTGCTGCGCCATTTGCACATGTATTATTGCCTAAAAACGACCCTGAATTTGTAGCCGAAAAATATTTTTTAGATAAAAAACTCCAAGAACACGAATTATCAGACAACGAATATGTTATTTCGTTAAATAAAATAAAAGAAAAACACAAAGTGTTTGGCTTTACAAATGCTAGAAAATTTTGGAATATTTTTGGCAGGCACATATGTATGTTTTTCTTGTCTATAGTGTTAATGTATACTACATTTTATGTGAATGACAAAGAGGTAAAAAAAATTAGTACCATATTTTCATTTTTATTTATGGGGGTGTCTGTTTTTTTTATTGTTTGGTGTTTATGGTGTCAAAAAGATTTTTCGGAACTAACATACTTTATGGCAATGGTGGTAATGTCTTTAACAATAACATCTATGTTTTATTTGTTTATGATACATTTTGGAAAAATAGCTAAATACTTGTCTAATATTAAAAAACTAACCCGTTTTATTGTTGTTTATTCTTATGATAATTACATAAAAGAAGGTGATAAAGAAAAATACGATAATGACATTGTTAAACTAACTAAAACTTTAGAATGAGTAGCGGTAAAGAAATAAAAAACAAAGGAGTATATTTTGATGAAGATGTTAGTGATAGATTGATTAAGCGTATAGAATCAAGAACAGAAAAAGAGAAATCCGAAAATCAAGATGAAATAGGAAAAAGTTTAAAATCTGCTAAACTAAAAAAACTTAATTATTTTGATATACAAAATATCTTGTTAAGTGAAATTAACTATAAAAGCTATCATAACGCTATTTATAAATGAGTACAGAAAAGCATAGGTTGAAATGTGTGAGCCTATTTAGAATTAATATTATTTGTTTTGTTTTTGTTGAATAGTACAAATACATATAATTACTTTGTATTAAATAAGGTTAGAGCATACACTAACATAGTTTTAACATTAGTTGATTTGTAAATATGTCAGACTTAAAGAGTAGGTTGAAAGAGTATATTTCGTTTAAAAAATTAAGCGTTAGAGCGTTTGAAGCCTCTATAGATGTTTCTTTTAGCTATGTAAACAGTATGTCAAAAAGCATAGGGGTTGAAAAAATTCAAATTATTGTTGAGAAATACCCTGATTTAAGTTTAAAGTGGCTATTTACGGGGAAAGGAAAGATGATAAACACCAATAAAACCGACTTAGGGGATTTTGAAAAAAACGAAATAGTAACCTATATTTACAGGAATATAAACGAGTTTGAAAAAAATGACATGTTTGCTTTGTTTAAAGAAAATCTAATAAGTACAGGTGTTAGAAAAGAATTGCTTCTTAGGGAAGAAAAAGTAATTAAAAAAGTAGAAGAATACCAGAAACTATTAAATGAGAAAAAAAAATAATCTCAATCTTTTTCTATATATTTTTTTAAGTTAGTCGCTATCTCTTTGTAGACAAAACCCTCCATATGATTCTTAAAAAAATCTAATTGCATTAATTTATCCCAATTCGTTATACATTCAATAGCTGTTTCTTTAAAATCATCACTTAGAACCTTGTTAGAATCAATAGCTTTTTTAGGCGTCTTAAAATCATTACCTCCAATGTTTAAAAATACACTTTTAGAAATATGTTTATCTAATATATCGTTTAAAATAACACACTTTTTAGGGTTTATTTCATCAGATTTCTCATAATTAATTATAGTTTCCCGGCTTATACCTGACATCTCTGCTAATTCCTTTTGACTAAGCTTAGCTTTAGTCCTTTTCTTTTTAAGCTCTACACCCTTCATAACTAACATTATAAATGTTTAATTTCTTTTTTTAGGAGATTTAATACACATGTCATATGTTAATGATATGTTAAATATGTGTAATAATCCACTTATAAAGTGGAAAATGTGGAAAAACACACTATATTTGTACTGTTCAACAAAAACAAAACAAATAATATTAATTCTAAACACAAATATATGCAAACTGCTCTTAATAACAATAACATTAAAAAAGGTTTAACCGTAAATGTATCTCCAATTTTAACTAAAGAGGTTGTTTTTGATCTTTTTAAAGACAGCAAAATTGTAGTTAACGAGGAAGACAGAAGTGTTTTTGCAGAATTAGACCACAGTGGGTTTTATATATCGTGTGAACGTTTAGAATTAGACACAGAGTACCAAGACATCACAATCTACTACGGAGACGAGATACAAATAACAGATCAGGCTTCAATAAACGAAGTAGCCAACTACTTAGCTGATTTCGCTCAAGACGTGCTTGATAATGCAGGTAATGGGTTCTCGATAAGTGATAAGCAACACGCAACTAACCAAATATACTCATAAAATATATAAATCATGAATATGACAGTTAAACAAGCAAACCAACAATTAGAACAAATTAACGAGGACTTGGGGTTAATGCTGAAATACGCCAATGAACAAAGGGGTTTGCAGGCTGAAAGACTGGGGAGGTTTGAAAATAAACCTGATAATTATAATGAAAGTTATCTTCCAGAAGACCTAATTAAAACAATGAAAAAGAATACTTCGATAAGAAGAACTCTTGAAACTTTTTCAGAATTCAATATAGGTCATATAAAAAAGGATATGAATGAGTATTTAGAATCTAAAGAGGAAGAAACAAAAGAGAAATTAAAAAAAAGATTCAAAGAAACACATGAAAGGATAGACCAGCTTGGCAGAAATCTTAAAATACAAGATTATCATTTTCAAAAAATGTTTGCTAAAGAATGGAATCAGTTATCAAAATGCTCAATTATATCAGATATGATTACATGCAAAGAATCTTCTATAACAAACATTTTGATAACCCTTTTGTCTAACGTTACGCTTACTCTTTTACGTTTGGAAAGGCTTTTGTTAAATCTTGGATAAAATATCCAGCTCCATCATTAACGTTGATGTCGTAAACAGGGTTGTGTTTAAAGCTCTCAAGATCATTATCAATATTAATTTTTAACTGAGACACATGTTTTTCAACACCAGTACTATTGTTAAGAAGTTCATGTATCTCATCCCTAAGAGTTTGTTTTTCTTGAATGTTTTTGGCGGATTCAAAACGCAACAATTTACCATGAATCAGTTTGTAAGTTTCATTTTCGGTAATAGTATTCATAAAATAGTTTTAAAAGGTTAAAAAAGTAAATATACAAAAACATGCAATTTACCAACACAATACTAGCAAACGAAGCAACAGCCCAGTATATGGGCGTGTTGCTGAAAAAAGAATATTTAAGCATCCAGACACTAGGAGAGTACTGGAGATACCAAGAAGAAGAAAGAATACTAAAAGCCTGTAATGATTTAGGGTTAAAAGATTTGGAAGAAGAACTAAAAAACTACTAAAAAATGAATATAAAAGAAGCCGTAAAAAAAGCATATGATAATCTGCCAGAAGGCGGAAAAACTAAAGCCAGTGAAATACACGGTATAACAGCAGAGTATTTTAAAAGAATAGTAAACGGAACACCTAAAGACATAGGTATATACTATACAGCACTTAGCTCGATAAAAAAAGCAGCAAAATACTGCAAAAAAGACACGGACCTAAAAGTTAGTGTAATCAACAGCATAAACGTAGAAAAAGGACAAAATCCAACACAGAGATGGAAAGCATTCAATTCATTCAAATAACACCAGAGCAATTACAAAACTCCATAATAGAAGGTGTAAAATTTCACATCAATAGTAGAAACACAGATAAAGAACAAAACAGAATATAATAATGGACTTACCAACATTAAATATCAAAGGAAAAGAAGTTGTAATTGTGGATAAGAACATGTTTCAAGACCTTATCTATGATAGAGCTGCAAAAATGCGAGAAGACAAAAGAAAAAGAATATGTGGGCTAAAAGAAGCTTGTAATATAATGGGGTGCGGTTCTACAACTTTCTACAAATTATTAAGAAACCCAAAATGTTTGATTAAAAAATCAAGTGTTAATGGCAAATACCAAATAGAAAGTTTAGAAAGAGAATTGACAAGGTTACAAAAACTAAAATAACCCATGCAATCAAATCAAAAATCAAACAACAGGATAGGTATAATAGTAGGTGTTATAATGGCAATATGCTTTCTGTTTTTCCTCTATTCCACAATAATAATGATCGTAACCCTACTAGAACATAACAACACATATCCAATAAACCTTAATTAAACGATAAAAAGCAATGGCAAGATACTACACAGAAAACAACAAAGAAATTACAAATAGAGTACTACAAGGAAAAACAACGATATTTCTTCACTCACAAATGGGAGCAATCAAAAAGCAGGAAGCAGTAGAATACGCTAAAAACAAACGAAGCTACGTATATGATGTATATACAGATAGCAAAGATAACGGGCGGATCGTAATAGGACAAGCAGTACCAAGGTAACAATCCCAAAAAATCAAAAAATCAACAAAGACATATAAACAAAAAAGCCCACTAAAAAATTAGTGGGGCAAATAAAACCGAGCGTGGTATAAACCCTAAGACCAACGCATCTGAGTAAACAGACGCGAAATTATGAAAACACAAGAACACACACAAGTATTAACACTAGAAAAAATCAACCCTAGTACATTACCAGAATTACAAGGCTGGAAAGACAAACAATTAGAGATAGTTAAGAGTTGTCCATTCATTGAAATAAAAGACAATAAAACATACGACAAAGCAAAACAGCACCGTACAGCTCTTACCTACGCAAGAACCTCAATAACCAAACAAGAAAGGATATTATTATCCAAAATAAAAGATTTTAGAGGCAAGGTATCACTAGCATCAAAGGAGTTAATAGCAATATCCTTACCACACGAGCAAAAACAACAAGAAGAGGTAAAGAGGTACGAAGCAAAAAAGGAAGCAGAAAAAGCCCATAAAATAGCACTAGAAAAGGAGCGAGTAGACACGATACTAGGAAAGATAAACAACTTCACTAACCACTGGATAAGCGAAGTGGACCAATTAGACCTAACTAGCATAGAGATATTCGAGCAAGATTTTACGGCACAAACAGAAAGTACTGACGGTACAGAATTTCAGGAATACGAAAATGAATTTTACAAAAAAGTTTCTTTAGTAAGATCTGAATTTGAAAAACGAAAAACCTTCTTAATAACAGAAGAAAATCAAAGAGTAGCCAATAAAAAACTAAAAGAAGAGCGTAAAAAATTTGAGTTAGATCAAATAAAAGCAAAAGAAGAAGCCAAGAGATTACGCAAGGAGGAAGAAGACAAGCACATACAGGAGTTAAAAAAGCTAGAGGCTGAAAAATTAAAATTATTAGCAGAAAGAAAAGAAGTAGAAGCAGCAAAACAAAAACTTGCTAAAATAGAATCCGATAGAATCGAAAAAGAGCAAGCAGCAGCCGAAAAAAAGAGACTAGAAGCCTTACAGCCCGACAAGGAAAAACTATTGTTGTTTGTTAACACGCTTCAATTCTCGAATGAATTACCAGACATACAAGATAGCACACTTGCTAGTTGGCTTAAACAAACCATTAGAGCAATTGAGCTAACAAAACACAACCTAACAACCGAAATAAAAAACCTTAAGTAATAACATTATGCCAAAAATAACGAGATACGATGTTTTACCAGACTTAAAAGAAGTTTCTGAAAAGTTAAAACGCTTTTCTGAACTAATGGAAGAACTAGACCAAATACAAAGTTATTTAAATCAAAAAGGGTTTGGTATGAATATAAAGTTACTTAATCAAACAGGTATAGCATTAGAACGCTAAACTTAAACAACATATAATTATGCAAAATCAACTAAGCACAAAACAATTATTTTCAGGCAAATCTGTACAAGAAAGATTTGAGAAACTACTAGGCAAAAAATCACAGGGCTTTATAAGTTCAGTGCTTCAAATAGTAAGTTCTAATAAATTATTAAATAATGCAGACCCACAAACCGTGTTAACTGCTGCTGCAACCGCCGCAAGTTTAGACTTACCAATAAATCAGAATCTTGGTTTTGCGTGGATTGTTCCCTACAAAGGACAGGCGCAGTTTCAGATGGGGTGGAAAGGATATGTACAATTAGCCCTAAGAACAGGGCAGTACAAAAAGGTAAACGTAACAGAAGTATACGAAAATCAATTTACCTCATTTAACCACTTAACAGAAGAATTAGTTGCAGATTTCAGTATTGAAGGCGAAGGCGAAATTGTAGGTTATGCAGCGTATTTTAGATTATCAAACGGTATGGAAAAAACATGTTACTGGACTAAAGCCAAAGTAATAAAACATGCTAAGAAATATTCAAAGTCGTATCATTCAAAGCTTTCTACTTGGCAAGACAAGGATCAGTTTGATGCAATGGCAAAAAAGACAGTGCTAAAAAACACATTATCTAAATGGGGCATACTATCCATAGAGATGCAAACCGCGCAATTAGTGGATCAATCCGTACAAGAAGACGAAGGCAATTACGAATACCCAGACAATAAAATAATAGATGTAGAAGCCCAAAACGTAGACGAAGAAAACAATCGTATAAAAGCTTTTATTGAAAAATCTGCAACAATGGAACAATTAGACGAAATAAAAAACTCACTAGATACCGAACAATTAGAAATATTTGGTAAAGAGATAGAAAACAAAGAAAATAATTTAATAATACAAAACTCTTAAACAATGAATTTCGACAACTATTTATTCAGAGCCCACAGCATAGGCAAAATAATGGGAGGAGTACCCAAGCCCTTGACCGATAAACAAGAAGAAACATACCAAGCATTAGACGCTAGACAAAACGGTATAGGGAGACCCTTAACAAAAAACCAGTTAGCCACTTGGGGAGATTTGTATAACAAAAAAAACGCAAAATTAAAACTAAGTGATCCCGCCAAAAAGTACCTAGAACAATTAGTGTGGGAGGAATTGACAGGGAGAAGCAAAAGGATACTATCCAAATACCTAGACAAGGGAGTAGAAGCGGAAGAAAAATCCATAACATTATATTCTAATGTAACGGATAGGTTATTTCTGAAAAATAAAGAGCGCAGAACCAACGAATATTTTTCAGGAGAAAGCGACAACACCCAAAACGAAATAATTAGAGATATAAAAACGAACTGGGATTTTTCGACATTTCCCCTTACAGACACCGAAATACCAAAATCAGACTACGAATGGCAAGGACGGGTATATATGAACCTATGGGGCTACAAGAAATTTGAACTTATATACAGTTTAGTAGACACACCCTTTAGGCTCATAAATGACGAAATAAGACGCTTAGATTGGAAACATAATATTTTTGACAACGAAGGCGAAACAAGAACAGAAAGCATACCGCTAATAGTAGAAACCATTTGTAATCATATTTATACAGAAAAATCATTACAAGAATTTTGCTTAGAAAGTCCAAGCGTAGAACTAAAATGGTTTCAAGGGGTGTTTAAAGAGATCCCAGACGAATTACGGATTAAGACTTTTAAGCTTGATTACTGTCAAGAAGCCAATACACAATTAATCGAAATGGTAAAACTAGCAAGGGTATATATGAATAGTCTTTTAGAAAGTTTAGGCGGCACTATAATAAACATAAACAGAGAAACAAAAGCAGCATAATTATGAAACAAGGAAGATCAAGAACAGCAAGCTTGTGTTTATCAGACATTCCGAAAGACAGAATCTTAAAGCACCAGAACGGAAAAATGTACGTATCCATTCAGACCTATGATTATGACGAACCAGACAGATATGACAATGATTTTTCTGTATCTATTTCGCATACGAAAGAAGAAATTGAAGCTAAAAAACAAGGACAAAAAATCGACAGGGTATTTATTGGCAACGGCAGAATATGGGAAAATAAATAAAAGCAGTCCATAACAGCAGCAGACGATTAGCCTTTTTAAACGAAGCAATATCCCAAGCAGTAAACTAAACTATAAAGTAAGCAAAAATTAGGAAAGGGGGATACACAGTAGTTTTTTTTAAGTTGATTTTAAACTACAATCCCTCCTTTCTCTGATAACCAAAAATGAACCACATTAAAACCTAAAACAATGAAACTAATAAACCTATTATTCTTGCTAGTATTATCTACACACTTAGTAACGGCACAAGAAACAAAAGAACTACAGAAATACACTTCTAAAGAAGGCGTAAAGATCAAAACAGGAATGTATTTCACGATTCTATATGGCGACCACCACGAAATAAAAGATTCTAATTTTTGGGACATACCAGGTGCGGGAAAAATATCGAGTCCTATCAAGCTTTTTAGCTACCTAAACGAAGGCAACACCTATCAGATAAAAAGAATAATCCACATAAAGGGTACTAAAACGGTATGGATAGGCTTTATCCATTTCGATAAAATGATATACGCCTACGTGGACCGCGCCATACAGGCTAAAGAAATCGAAATAAAAAAAAGATTAAATATTGATTCAATAGTTAAAATATAACAAACCTAATAAACAAATTAAAGATTATGACAAGAGAAGAATTAGCAAGCTTATTAAACGGAAGAAAGTACAGAGAAGAAATAACAAGAGAAGAAGCACAAACAGCCAAAGAAAACAATTTAGTAGTTGTGTTTGGGTATAGCGATGACACAATGGAGCTTAGGGGGACGATATGTGACGAATCATGCGGGATTGCCAAAATATCAAAGAACGGAATACTAGAGCGTCCAGATATTCAGAAGTATGACACGGATTGTTATGACACAATGAATGCTTACGATGAGGATTTTGAAGAGTACTTACGAGAAAAAAAAGAATCTGTTTGTATAGAACCTATATGGGATGGTGACAGTGATTTTTACTGGACCTACAGAATCGATATACCACATTCTACATTTGAAATTTATGACGAAGAAAGTCCTTACTGTAGAGGGGTAGTATTTTCATTAGACGAAGTAAAACAGCTCGTTGCTGTTTAAACAACCAACAAGATCGGTACAGGGTTTATACGGGTTCGATTCCCGTCCGATCTTCAATAAACAAAGGAAGTGCCTTGTGTGTCATACAATCAAAGTAATCAAGACTTGCATAGATAATAATGATTGTCATAAGGCAGAATAAGGGAGATAAAGCATTGAGTGCGCAAGTAGTTAAGGGAACTAGCTCAATGCTTTATTAAAAATAAAAACACGTATGGAAATATTTGGGATAATTGAAGAAGTGATTGACAAGAGCAAGCCACATTTTAAAAACATTATTGTGGTTGTATATGATTCAGTAAGCAACCTTAAATGGGGCATTCAGTTCAGAAAACAATTAGCAGGAACAGCCAAAGCATTTAGGAAAGGAGACCGTGTAAAAGTATCTCTATACAATGATTTAAGAGCAGATAACCATAATAATTATTATAACAATGTAATAGCAAAAAAAGTAGAACGAATTTAAATTAAAACAAGGAGACATTTAAAACCCTCCAAACCACTAACAGAAGTAGAACGCAAATACACTAGAATAAACAAGCTTGTATAACCTATGAATTATTTAAAATTGATAAATCATTTTTGGACTATTAATGAAGTCTATTCATTCGACAGCAAGGAGATTGCCCTTTTCTTTTACTTATTAAAGATAAACAATCTGACTTCGTGGAGCGAATCCTTCAATCATAACAACCACAAAGTGCTTTCATCAATAGGTATTAAGGATAGAAGAACCTTATCAGAAGCAAGGAATAGATTAAAACAAGCAAACTTAATTGACTTTAATGCTAAAAACGGTAGTGCAAACGTGAAATATTGGATAATTGATCCTGATAAAACCTGTACAGAAACCTCGGCAAAAAATGCACAGGTTAGTGAACAGGTTGCAACCTCGGCAAAAAATGCACAGGTTTCTGCACAGGTTGATGTACAGGTTTCCGGCAGGTTTATGTATAGTAAAGATAAACTAAATAAAAATATATATACACCCGAGGAATTTTTGAAAACTTGGGAAAAGGCAAGAATGCACTGGGATAAAAAACCAACAAACATCTTAAAGCTCAATTTTGTGGAACAACAAAACTTCAATGAATTACTAAAAGACTATGAAGAAACCGAGTTTAAAGACGCGTTAAACGGCTTGTTTTTTCAAAAGACTCTACCAGCCGTAAGGGTTAGACCTACGTGGCTTTTAAAAAGAGAAAACTTTGAAAACATGCGTGATTGTTGGTGTAATCAAACAAAAATGTACGAAAATGCAAATTAATAAACCCTTAAACCGCCTATTGTTTCGCTTTAAATCTTCGTTTAAAAACGACGATGGCACAAGGAGGCAAAACATAAAACCATTTTACCCCAACAAGCAAGATGTAGATGCGATAAATGCAATTGTTAAGTGGGTAAATCAGCAAAAAATGGAATCCATTAACCAAAATCGAATTTTTGCAAAATTATTTTTAAAACGCATGACTTTTGAAGTCTGGAAAACATCAAGTTATGATTTGGCATTGCAATACATTCGGGATGATTTACGGCTTAGTTTAGAATCCCATTACAAAACATTTCAGTCCGAAATGATGATGTATAATTTTGATCTTGCTTGTCAAGCCATAGGCGTTCCAGACCCGTTAAATTATGAGAAAGGAGTTTCCGTAGCAGAAAGAAAAGCCCACTCTAAAGCAGTGTTAAAAGCGATCAAGGATAACGAAGTAGAATTAAAAAAAGAGATCATAAGCAACCATTGGAACGAGGAAAACACTAGAATCAGGCTAAACGATTTAATCAGCGATTTAATAAACGAATATGGAAGAAACGACTAAAAAACTGGAAGCTTTAGACATAGGCTATGAAGAAAAAGAAACCAAAATTGATTTTAAAAAGTTTCATTTTGAAAAAAGGATTGATCCAAACAAAAAGTATTTTAAGCCCCCTTTGGCAATATCCATAGGAGTAGACCCCGTGGCACACAAAGGGACTAATTACCCGCTGAAATTGGCAAGTTATGGCAATATCAGCGTGATAACAGGCGAGGAAAAATCTAGAAAATCATTTTTAAAATCTATGATAATAGCCTGCGCTATTGGGGGTAATGCTGATGATTTTAACGAGGATATAAGAGGGCACGGGCTACGAGACAAATGGATAATTGACATAGACAGCGAGCAAGGGGATTATGACGCGCATTTAAACTACAAAAGAATTCCCGAAATGGTTGGAGCGGTGCCTAATAATTATCATTACATACCGCTTAGGGAGTTAAACAACAAAGAACGATTTCAATATCTGCAATGGTTGTTTATGGAAAGTGACTTTAGGAATCACTTAGGGTTAGTCGCCATTGATGGTTATGTAGATTTTTGCAAGAACTTCAACGACCTTGAGGAATGTCAGAATTTAAACAGCGAGCTTTTAAAATACTCTAGCATAACGAAGTCTCATATCACGGGGGTGTTACACTTAAATCCCAATTCAGATAAAGCAAGGGGGCATTTAGGAACTATCCTACAACAAAAGGCAGAAACGGTAATAAACATAAAAGATATAGGCGAGTGTTCAGAGGTAAGTTGTAAAAGAATCAGGGGGAGTAAAAAATTTGAAACTTTTTATTTAGGTGTAGATCAAAATTGGTTGCCTTACAAAATGGAGTATAAAGACACTAGACCAGTAGGGATATAAAAACAAGCAAAGCAATGAGTAAAAAATCAAGCCAACAACTACCTATTGGCACTACTATCGAAGTAGTATTAACCAAAGACATGACAGTGGAGGAGTATTACCAAAAGATGGAAATATACAAGTCTAAAGGATGGAAAATACAAGGGTTTCAGAAGGGATTTAGGGATTAATAAGTAACAGCGGAATGATTAAAATAGTTTGTAAGACGTGTCAGAAAAAAGAAAAAAAGATAATAAGAATAGAGACCTGCGAAAACACGGGGATCATAGTAATTTATGTATGCGTGTTTTTGATGACTCTATTTTTTATACAAATGCTAATGAATAAGTAAAAAAAAACCAATATGATAAAAGAATTTAGAAACTACGCCATTAAAGTATTAAGAGACAAAGGGATTGACCACAAAATTAAAGCCATCTACACCGTTAGTAATTGGCGATTAGACGATGTGGTACTGACTAAAGAACTCCCAGAGGAACTCAAAGAATTAGGTTATCGATTACCCAAAGAACCTAACAAAAAAGGCTACTACCAAGTGTACCAACCACAAGAACCGTACAACAGGCAATACGCACACATTTCTCCAGAAATGTTAAAGAAAATAACAAGACATTAATTAAATTATTATGGAGAAAGAAACTATTGAAATCATCTGTACAACAATCATAGCGATTGTGTTTCTATTAGTAGTTTATAGAAGAGACTAAGACATGGAAAAGATAACAATTAAATCCAAAGACGGAGGATATACAGGATATTTTAAAGAAATGCCCTATGTAATAACCGAAGGAGAAACAAAAGAAGAGTTAAGTAAAAACTTGGATGAAGTATTAGAAGTTTTTGCAGATTACTATAATGAAAATTGGATGAATCACACATGAAACGTAATAATATTACAAAATGAATATAAGACAATCGAGAATAACAGAAGAAACAAAAAGCTATGAGCAAAGGCTAATAGAACAAATCATAAATAATCTAATAAAAGGGAATTTTAAAATGTTACAGCGTTCTTGCAAGCATTATTTCTTGTATAGTAAATGCGAATTGATTTGCGAAATATCTAATGTAAAGTACCGTGTGTTTTTTGAAGACTACACAGATCATCTTAAAATATTTGAGATAGAGGATATAGATAATATAAACCTTGACAAATCACTTCTTGTCTTTAAAGGGGTTTTCTTTAACCACGAAGCGGAGTTATTTTACGATAAAATGTATGGAATACAATGAAAGAAAAGAAACCAACAAAACTAGACGTTGAAAATTCAGTTAAAACAATAGAGGACTATTATAAAGGTAAAGTAATAAACGCTGATTATGATGTACGAGAAACAGACGGTTATATAAGTAAAAAATACGCGGACATTGTTATTGATGGATGTTTTAGTTTTGAAATTCGTTTAATTCATGGGGTAGAGGAAATTTATTTTAGTGGATTAGAGCCAATTACATTACGCTTAAGTAAAACAGTAACATTAAAGTTGTCATTTTCAGAATCAGAAAAGAAACAAGCTTACGATAATTTTATGCTAAAACACAATAGTTAAAATAGAAACAATGAATTTATATGAAATCGTAGGTTTTGTGGTATTAATATGTGCTGCAATTATAATAGTATTGTTATTTATTAGAGTGTCTTTAAATATTCTTATAAGAAAATTAATACATGATATTACAGAGCTTATTTATTATATACGTAATAAGAAACACATAAAACTTTGGATTGCTATAAATAAACATAAAAAGTTTTTAGAAGACTCAATAAGGAGTTATTGTAATAATAGCTATGATAAGCCAGACCTTTACATATTGGAGGAAAAAATACCATTACACTTATTACCAATGCATATACAAGACTCAACAGATATAGGGGTTAAGTTTTACGATCAAATAGGATCAATAGTAAACGAATTGATTGAGGATAATTTTGATAAAATAATAAGTTATCATCAAGAGGCATTTAAAAAGCATAATTAAAGTTAAAACATGGAATTTTTATCAAACATCAATATAGCACAAGCTATCACGCTTTTTGTTATTGCGGACCTATCTTTTTTAGCCTTGTCGGTTGCTCTACAATTATTTGGAATAAAAATAGAAGCAATACACCTGTTTGAGTTACCTAATAGCAGCAAAAGAAAGGATAGGTATATTAAACTTTTAGAACAGCGAATTGAGGTGTTAGAATCCCACGAAAAAATAAAAAAGCGGTTTAAAAGTTAACATGACGAGCACTTGAAGTTGATAATTAATCTTTTAAACCGCTACTAAGAAAGTAACTGTAAGTATAGCCTTACTAAGATACGTAAAAAATACTAGTAAAAAAAACTTATTATACTGTTTTTTAATTGCTAATAAATTGTTTGTTAATTGTTTAGTTTGTAAGTCTAAGGGAGATAATCCTAAATTTAATATCTATAAAAAAGTCACAGTATAGGTATGTGTGACTCTTCAAGTAGTTAGGTAATTCCATTAATAGTGATTGATTTTATTATAGAAATTTCAGAATAGCGTTTAATTTGTTGTCAAACTTTTCTTCTATTCCACTTTTATACGTTTTCGAAACAAAAACAGAGAATTCTTCTTGATTTTTAAATTGATTTAAAAAAGTGTTTGGGGTTGGGGAATCTTCTTTCATAATATTATATTTTGGGGTTATTTAATTGAATTTAAAAAAAACATAAGTTAAAGACTACGTTTTTGTTTTGTTTATGCTTAATTATATAGATTAAGTACAAATATATCAGATTAAATGCTATTTTTTGTTTTATGAATTAATAAAAATATAGAATATAATATTGGTTAATTGTCTAGTTAATAGTGTTTGATGAAGTTGTTAAAAACTTAACTTATAAAAAAGAGCCACGTATATGTGGCTCTTTTTGTCTAAATTCTAATGACAAATAAAAAATCTTAAATAATGTATGAAAAACTAGTTAGATATTCAACCTCTTAAATATCTATACTAAAGATACTATCTTAATTGTTAATATTTCTAATAATAACCTCAATAATTATATGGCAATAATTCAATATTTCCCTATCTTTGACGTAAGATTTAAAGCCCTATTTACTAGGCTAATTGTTGTAACAAACGATTAAATATAATAAGTCCTAGCAACCCTAGGCTAGTTCAATAGAGCTATACAGATCAGCAGTCCGAGTAAAATCGGCTAATTACTCTTAGAGGTAATTATAAGATGATAAGACCTAGTAAAATAGGCTGGTTAAAGTAAAATACTATTATTTTAAAACTTGGGTTTAATTTAAAACCGCTAACAAGCAATAGAATTTCTTTAATTATACAGATCAAAGTCCTATATAATTAGGCGTAGCATTAATTCAATGCTATTAAGATTCCAAATATTCAAAAAACATTTTGAAAGTATCGACTATACAAAAGTATGAGGGAAAGTCTATATCCCAATTACTAAAGTTAGCAACGACACACTTTAATAAATACATCCGTAACCGCGATTCAGATAGTACTGGTTATGGAGTATGTATATCAAGTGGTCAACCCCTGCGTGTTCCTTCAAGCAATTCACACGCGGGGCATTTCTACAGCGCAGGTAAATACCCAGAGTTAAGATATAACGAGGACAACGTACACCTACAAGGCAAATCCGATAATTATTTCAACGGTGGCAATCTACTAGAATACCGTAAGAGACTCATAAACAAAATAGGAATTGAAAGAGTAGAACAGCTAGACCAGACAGTAGCACAGAGCAAAAGAACTATACACAAGTGGTGTAGGTTTTATCTAGTTGAAGTAATAGAAACCTATAAGCAGAAATCCAAAGAAGTAGAAAAGCATAGATAAGGACCTTCGCCCTAATGTCGAAGGTGCTGAATATCAAGTTTCCCACAAATATGTGGAAAACTAAAAAGAACAAACAAATATAACCAGATCAATATGTTACCAGAGATTAAAGAACAAAACGGAAAACAAGTAGTATCAGCAATTGCATTGTATGAATTTTTAGGACTAGCAAAGCAACACTGGGCTAAATGGTATAAAAAAAACATAACTAATAATTACACACTTACTAAAAACGTAGATTATTTCGAACTTCCTCCAAGCGGGAGAACAAGAGACTTTGCGATAACAACAGAATTTGCAAATAAAGTGTCAATGCTAGCTAGAACCGAAAAAGGAGAGCAAGCCAGAAAGTATTTTATAAACTGTGAACGTAAGGCAAAAAACCCAATAGACAATATTTCTAAAAAGGATTTAATAAAACTATCTAAAAAATGGGCTACACTATAAAGAAAGCAGAAAGCCCAAGATTTGGTTATCAAAACCTATACAACATAAACGTATTTAGAGCCTGCTACCCAGAGTATAATTACAATTTACAAGCCCAACAGTCAGCATAATGAATCAAGAAGAAAGAATAAACCAGTTAGGGCAACAAAATAAAGAGCCGCTAGAGGCAATTGAAAGAAACAAAAACCTTTAAGCGATACTTTTTTGGTCTAACCCCCGTAAAAAATTAGACAAAACCTAAAAAATAGACCCTACAGCGACATTTTTAAAGAAACTAATGGATTAAACTTAAACCCAAAGACATGAACGCAACTGAAATAATTAAAATAAAGGTAGATAATGCATTAATCATAGCAAACGCTAAAAGAATAGAGAGCAACAAGGCACCGATTAAAAACATAAACCAGTTAGCTATGCTAATGGAGGCTAGATACCCTAACGAGTTCGCATATGAGCCAACGCTACATACATTATACAAAGCACGTACAGAAGGTTATCAAAGATACAAGTCAAAGATTGAAAATATGATAGAGAAAATATGTGTAATACTAGAGACAACTAAAGAGAAGATAACCGAAGAGATAGAAAAGTAATCATTAATGGGTAATTTTACCTATAAAATAGTTGAAGTTTTACTGTAGATAACGTAAGGTACTGTAAAGATAATCAGATTGTTACGGAATGAGTTGCGCACGGCGATTTATAGATACGCAGTCCTGATTTAACAGGTGTAACCTTTAGTGTAACCAAAGATAGGTTACAGTGAAAATAACCATTTAAAGTAATTAAAACCAGTGTATTAACGTGTAACCTTTTTTTATAATAAGAACCTATTTAAGTGTAACCAAATGTTTTTAAAGCCTAAAGAATTTGCAATAGTGGTTGGAGTAAGTTACAATACTCTTAAACAACATTTTTCAAGAAAGAAAGTATTCAAAAGCGATGGGCATGTAGATACGGAATACGAGTTAAATAAAATATATATAGAAAAACAAACTAAAGGCAAAGGACTTAACCTGTCTTTGCTTGAAGAAAAAGAAGAAGTCACACAAGAACAGTCCGTGCCTAGTGAAGCTCCTAAGCCAATTGACCATGTACCGCAATTTAAGTCAGCTCCAAAACCTCAAAAAGAAGATTCGTTTACCAAATTAGATAAGCGTAAAAAATTAGCGGAAATAGACAAGACGGAACGAGATGTTGAGTTAAAGCAATTACAGATAGAAAAAATACTGGGTCAATTAGCACCTGTGGAACTGATTGAAAAAATCCTATCGGTAAATATGCAGCACATATTTAAAACATTTGAAAACGAATGTACCAATATAGCGTCTGAATATTCTGAAATATTAGGAGGTGACAGAAATGCAATTGCAGATATGACTAAAAAAATGCGAGAATCTGTAAAGAGAATTGTTTCTACAACTAAAAAAAAATCAAAACAAGATATAGAAGTAGTAATAAGCGAATACGCCACTACAAGAAACAGAGGAGAAAAAAAATAAGATTATGGATAATTACGAAAAAATATTACAAGAAACCTTTTCAAAAATACAAGATGCTATTTACGATTATCAAGTAGATAGACAATTACCCTCAGAGTGGACAGAGGAAAATGTTTACTTGGGCTCTGACATATCTAGATACCAAGGCTATTTTAAATATGAAAGGAGTCCGTATACACGTGAAATAATAGACAATTTAAGCGCTACTAGTCCAATAGAAATGATTGCAGTTATGAAGTCTGCGCAATGTGGGGTAACTCAGGGGGTTATTATCCCGGGTATATGTTGGATTATAGCACAAGAACCAGCCCCCATCTTGTTTATGGCTGGAGACAAGGGATTAGTTAAAAATTCTATAGAAACAAGACTAGATCCTATAATACAAAGTAGCGGAATTAGTCATTTAATTAGACCGAACGCTATAAAAAAGAAAAATGCAAGAACAGGAGACACTACCCACTATAAAGAATTTGCAGGAGGGCAATTAATAGCGGAAGGGACAAACAACCCAAACAAAATGCGTCAATTTTCTGTAAAATATATTTTTGCTGACGATTGGGAGGCAGCCCCTATAGAAGATAAAGAAGAAGGAAGTATAAGAGATTTAATAGAAGCACGTAGCACTTCTTATGGTAACGTGGCTAAAAAATTTTATATCTCTACCCCTAAAATCGAACAGACTTCCAATATTTTACCTGTATACGAAATGGGAGACAAAAGAAAATGGCACTGGGAATGTCCGAATTGCAAAACCTATATAACTTTAGAATGGAGAATTAAAACCGAGTCAGGTGAATATGCAGGAATACAATACACTGTGGACGAAAAAGGGGTGCTGGATGAAAAAAGTATACATTACAAGTGTCAAAAATGTGATGGTAAAATTTATGAAAAACAAAAATACAAATTAAATTTAGGCGGTAAATGGATACCAACGGCAAAACCGTCACAACCATTTTATAGAAGTTATCATATAAATGCATTAATACATCCTCCTGGTCATACATCTTGGACAAAATTAGTATACAAGTGGCTAGAGGCTTGTCCTCCAAATGGAATTGTAGATATAGGAAAGTTAAAAGCATTTAAAAATGTTATATTAGGACAGACTTACAGAGAAAAAGGAGAAACTCCACGAGTTACTGATCTTATGAAAAACACACAAAACTATTCTCCTAGTATTATTCCAGATGAAACTTGTAAAGAAGATGGAAACGGTCAAATAGTAATGCTAACATTGGCTTGTGATCTAAACGGGATAATGGAACATAACAATGAAGATGTACGTTTAGACTGGGAGTTAGTGGCGCATTCTCAAACAGGTGTAACTTATTCGGTAGACCACGGAAGCATAGGAACGTTTAAAAGAAGTCGTGACAAGACAGCAATTGAAAAACAAACCGATGGAGATCGTAAAAAGTGGACTTATCACCATCACCACCCTAATAGTGTGTGGCCAGTATTTGAAGCTATAATGAAAAAAGATTGGACGTGTGAATCTGGTACAACAAAAAATATTGCTATAACTGTTGTAGATACTGGTTTTTTTACCAGATTAGCAAATGAATTCATAGACTCGGTAAAAGACACTCTTATCGTTGGAATAAAAGGAGCTGTTGAAAATACATACAGATCAATACAAAAAGACACAAAACCAGTCAGGCAATCTAAAGAAAATAGTAGTTTGTATATTCTCGAAGTAAACCAATTAAAAGACAAACTTTCAAGTATGATAAAATCCGTAAAGGGAGCTGATGGATATCAACCAGAAGGATTTATGAATTTTCCACAACCAGAGCAAGGAAAATATACTTTAAACAATTACTTTATACATTATGAAGGTGAAAAAAGAGTTGAGGATATAAAAAACGGTACTACTGTTGGTTTTAAATGGGAAAAAAGAAGTAATAATAGTTTAAATCACTTCTGGGACGTAAGAATATATAATTTAGCTGCAACTTATATTTATTTAGATATTATAGTAAAATCAGAACCTAAATTAAAAAGCTTAGATTGGTCTGGCTTTATTGATATGCTAGGAATTTAAAAATTATTCTAAAAGTTTCTTACCTACAATTTTTTTGAGAAAGCTATATCTAGTTTTGAACAAATTCATAATTGAATTTATATCAAACAATGATAAACTACGGATTAGCAAAAGAAATATATGGGGTAACACCTTGGTGCGTGGATCAGACTACACTACCTGTGTTGATGGGGTTATTAAACTCCTTTCAAAGTGGTGTTCGTCTGGAGCTTCCAGAAATTAAATATAACACACCTCAGGTTTTAGATTTATCAAATTCAACAAAGATCATTGATAGACCCTACGGTACGTCCGAAAATCCTGGGCAATTAGATAATCAAGATAGTTTTGAAGGTATTGGCATAATAAATATAAATGGTCCAATAACAGTTTCGGGCGGAGCTTCATCATACGGAATGGATTATGTCTCTTCAACTATGTTGCGAATGGCAAAAGACGAAAGGATTATATCTTTTGTTGTGCGTGGAGATTCAGGAGGTGGAGCGTCCGCGGCTGTAGAAATAATGACCGATACTATTACTGAAGTTAAAGAAACAAAACCAGTATATGGACATGTAAAAAAAGGTGGCACGGCTGCATCTGCAATGTATGGGATATTATCCGCTTGCACCGCAATTTATGCTGCATCTGAAATGAGTGTTGTGGGATCAGTAGGTACTATGATTCAATTTGAAGGAAATGAAGCAAATACGGAGGATAAAAACGGTATAAAGAGAATCCGTTTATACGCGCCTTCGTCTACTCATAAAAATAAATGGTACGAAGAGGCATTAAATAACGATAATTATGAATTGATTACTGATGAAATACTAAAGCCAGTAAATCAAAGATTTTTACAGTTAGTATTAACCAATAGACCTCAATTAGAGGGGTCAAGCTTTGACAATGGACACACGGTATTTGCTAAAGATGGAATCGGAACATTTATAGATGGTATAAAGTCCTTTTCTGAAGTGCTTGAATTAGCTGAAGCCAACAAACATAAAAATCCACCCAAAAATTTAAAACAGAGTAATAACATTCAAGGTAAAAAAATGACAAAAGACGAATTAAAACAAAATCACCCAAACACATACAATAGCATTTTTAATGCGGGTATTCAGGCAGAAAAAGACAGGGTTGGTGCTTGGATGGCACACGCTGAAACGAATATGGACACGGTTAAAAAAGGGATAAAAAGCGGCGAATCAATTTCAGCCACTGAAAGAGAAGAGTTGTTTGTAGAAGCTGCGAATAAAAAACGTTTACAAGATTTGGAAGCAGATTCCGCAGAAGATTTAACTACTCCAGAATCTAAAAAAGGAACAGAGGACACGACAAAAGAAGCGGTAAACTTTTACGCTGATATAAATAACAAGATAAAACAAGAAAATGGAACACATTAATCGAACGGTAAATACTAGAAATCAAAGTACAGTTCAATATTCTCATACTCATATATTTTTATTTAACAATAGATTTAGTGAAGCTGTTTTTGTTAATAAAGGGGATAAAGATATATTACTAAAGCCTGGAACATTATTAATAAGAGACACTGAAAACGGCGCGCAAGTAGTTCCTGCGGTATCAGGAGATACTCTAGTTAATATTATAGGGGTAGTAAGTACGGATTCCAGTTTAATTATTGCCCCAAAGGAAACGGAAAACATAACCTTTTGTCATTCAGGGGTAGTTAATAAAAATTTACTTGTATTACCAGAAGAAGTAACATTAAACACTTTAGTAGACGGTAAAACAGTCGGCGATTTATTAGAGGGATTAGGGTTCGATTTAGAAGGGTCAGTAGAAAACACAAAATTTGATAATTAACAGAGATATGATGAATTTAACACAACATAGGGCAGGAATAACTAGCAGTATTATTGCGCATTTTAGTGATGATAGCGCTCCGCAATTAGGACTATCTGCGTGGTTTCCCTCACTAACTACATCAAATAAATCGATAGGAATAGAGGTTGAGAGAAATCGCCAATTGGTAGCAGTAGATGTACAACGGAATGCAGGCGGAAATGTCAATACATTTAGTCATTCAGCTGAGAAGCTATATACTCCACCTTTTTTTGAAGAAATATACGATTTTACGCAAACGCAATACTATGACATAACCTTTGGAGAGGTAAATAATCCAACTAAAAGTCAGGCTGAGGGGATGATTGTAGGAGCTACTAAAAGATTAAATACCCTAAAGTATAAAATTCAACGTGCTATAGAAAAACAACGCGCTCAGGTTTTACAAACTGGTATTGTAACTCTTAAAAACGGAGACAATATAGATTATAAAAGAAAATCAGAATCTATAAGTGTTTTAGATGGGGATAAAAAATGGTCATCAGCAAAATCTGACCCGTTAAAAACTTTAGAGGACGGAATAAATTTTATACGAAAAGAAGGTAAATCAGCTTCAAGGTCTTTTGATTTAATTATGGGCGCAAATGTCTTATCGGCTATTATGAATAACCCGTCTATAAAAGAGAAAGCAGATATTAGAAGATTTAATGTTTTAGAGATTGGAACAAAGAAATTTGATAACAAAACAGGGTTAAATTTTCAAGGTAGACTAAGTACATCAAACGGTAATATAGATTTGTGGACATACGATGACCATTATGAAAATAGTGACGGAACATTTAGCGAGTACATAAATGCTGATACTGTTGTTTTGCTTCCGCGTGATTTAATTGCTAAAACTGCTTACGCTGGAGTTCCAGCAATTATGAGAGACAAAAATAATGCAGAGTCCTCAAAGTTTATAAAACAAGTAGAAGCTGAATTTTACATGGATAATTTTCTTGATGAAAAAAAATTCGCGCATTGGTTTAGGATATATTCCGCACCCTTAGTTGTTCCTGTAAGTATTGATAGAATTTGGTCAGCAAAAGTAATTTAGTTTTTCTTCATTTATATTGTTTTAAAGGCTCTGAATATAAGGGTTTAGAGCCTTTTTTTAAAGAATGTAACCTAAAAAAGGAATATGTATAAAATAAAAGTAATAGCACATCAATTAAAAAATGGCAAAATAGCTCCATTTGGCACATTGGTTAGTCTTAATGAATTAAATGGGAATGCTGATACACTGATTAAACAAGGTTTTATTGAAAAAGTAGAAGAAAAAGTAAAAACATTAAATAAGACCACATCAAAAAAGAAATAACTCATGTCAGGTAACATACTCAAAGCAGCAAAAAGGGATGCTAAAAAATTTGTATTAAAAGGTGGTTTTCAGGTGGGTATTACTATTACAAACCCTACAAGCGGTTTGATTATTCAAACAACAGGACTTGCGACTAAACATCACATAAGTTTTGATACTGACGGCAATGCTATTAATGCAAAAAATGTGCATATCTGCATAGATGAATCTGACTTAATAAAAAAGGGATATATCGTAAGGAATTCTAATAAGGAAATCACATTGTTAAATCACATAGTAAGTTATGCGGATAGTTCTGAAGAAGAAAAAAAATATATTGTTTTACAAAACTATCCAGACGAAGTGTTAGGACTTATTGTTTGCGTTTTAGGAGATTATAATTAAATATGGAAGCAATAATAACAGAAATAATAGGAAAGCAAGGATTTGAAATAGTCAAAGAAAGAATTCTTGAAATATTATTATTGGAACTATCACATCAAAAGGAAATACAACCAGAATTAGCGGATTTTAATCTTTTTATGGACAGATATACGCCAATAGACCAAACGGAATCTGTATTGATAAATTTAAATTTAGGAGATATTAATTTTGACAACAAGGGGCAGGAAACTACACAAGGAACAGTAAATTATTATATAGATATATATTCAAAAGGAGTTAGCACTTCAACTGCGCATGGTGATATCGATGCCGCAAAGAAGCTACTAAGGTATATAGGGCTATGTAGGTATGTATTGAGTTCAACAAAGTACAACACTTTAGGGTTTGAAACTCAGGGTTTAATTGGAGGTACTTATATAGAAAGTATTCAGCCGTATTCCTCAAATGAGCCAGATGCTTCTTTTGTTAAAATGGGGCGACTTGTTTATGTTGTTAAAATTCAAGAAGACCAAGAGTTATGGAATGGTATTGCCTTAGAAGGTACAAATACTAATTTAAAACTAGAATTAACAGATAAAGGATATACATACACATTAAATCAATAAACCAATGACAACCATATCAACAGCTGTAGGATTAGAAAGAATATCTAGAACATCAGGTTATAAAATTAATAAAGGATCATTTAATAAAGGAACAAAAAACCTACCTCAAATTATAGCAGTTTTTGCAGAAGCAAATATTGCTAATCAAGATGGCTTAGATACAGATAAAAAAGAGATAACCACAGCTAAAGAAGCAGCAGAGTTATACGGTTATGGGTCGCCAATGCATCAAATATATAGAATTTTAAGACCTATTGGTAGTGATGGTGTTGGTGGAATCCCCACTATAGCATTTGTACAAAAATCAGATAAAAATGCAATGCCAACATCTCACACATGGACAATCACAGGTAGCGCAACATCTAGTGTAACCCATACCATTGTTATTGGTGGACGAACCTCTTTAGATTTTGAAAGCTATTCTTACTCCATAACAAAAGGAGACACTCCAGAAGTTATAGTGACTAAAATAAAAGACGCTGTAAACGGCGTATTAGGTTCGCCTGTAAGCGCATCTAATAACGGTGTAACGCTAAAATTGACAACAAAATGGTCAGGAAACACGTCAAAAACATTAGTTACTAATTTTAATTTCGGAACAAAATCTGGGGGGATCTCATACAGTAAGACAGAAGTCGAAGAAGGTGTAGGAGAAGTGGAGTTAAAAACAGCGCTAGATCAATTTGATAATATTTGGTACACTACTGTGATTAATTCTTACGGAGAATCTGTTTTTGATGTATTGGAGCAATTTAACGGAAATCCAGTACAAGCCACTGGGAGGTATGAAGGTCAAGTATTTAAGCCGTTCTTGTCTTTTTTTGGTACTACTTTAGATGATAAAGATTCAATTCTTGCAATTACAGATAATTCTAGTAGAATTGAACAGGTAACACATGTACACTGTCCTGCGCCAAAATCAAGTGGGTTTCCGTGGGAAGCAGCGGCAAATGTTATACGATTGTTTACTAGAACTATGCAAGATACGCCGCACCTAGATATTAACAACATGTCTTATCCTGACATGCCAATACCTAGTAATGAACTAATTGGAGACATGTCAAGTTACAATAATCGAGATGTATTAGTTAAAAAAGGGTCTTCAACGGTAGTATTAGAAAACGGAGCGTATAAAATACAGGATTTAGTGACAACATATCATCCAAAAGGAGAAAGTCCATTACAATACGCGTATTCAAGGAATATAAACTTAGACTGGAATGTAAGCGATAATTACAGAACCCTAGAAACATTATTTATAAAAGATCACGTATTGATTCAAAATAATCAAGCCACTAGTGTTTCAAAAGCAATAAAACCAATAGAATGGAAAGCTATAGTACAGGAAATGTTTGTTGACTTGGCAAATACGGCTTTAATTAATGATCCTGATTTTTCTAAAGAAAGCTTATTAGTTGAGATTAGTAAAAATAACCCAAACAGGTTTGAAACATTTTTTAGATACAAACGAACTGGAATTGCAAGAATTGAATCAACAGATGTAGAAGCAGGTTTTTAAATCATAAAAAAAATAATATGGCAAATTATACAGGTGGAGACATTACAGAATTAGTGTGTAAACACGAACTAGGTACTTTTAGATTTAGTGTTAAAGCTGGTGAAAGTGGGAACTTTGATATTGGGGGCTTAAGAAGTAATGACGATGACGCATCGGTAACAGGAGACGGGCAAATGATAGATCAAATTACTAGAAAAAGGTGGTCTTTAGAATGTACCGTCTTAGTAGACATGATGGGCGATAATGAAGTTGCGAAATTGCCCGAATTAGCAGCCTCACCAATACAAGGGATTTGGACAGTCTCGCATATAACTGGCACGGTTTATAAAGGAAAAGGAAAGCCTGTGGGCGATTTAAAATGGGATAGTAATAATGCTCAAATGACATTAAAGGTGTCAGGCGGAGGAATGTTAGAAAAATTATAAAAGAAATGGGTAAAATATCAGAAGAAATCGCGGTCAAAGAACTGCAAGAGTTTGTTGAAAAGTACAATTATAATGAAAAATCGGAAAGCGAAATAATTGAAGAATACCCAATGGTATTAAGAGCGGTTAAAGAAGGCTTGTTAATATTTGATGACGAACTTAAGCCGATTTACACATTAAAATATCCGTTAATACTTAAAGATGATGATCTAAGCGTAAAAGAAATTAAATTTAAAACAAGAATAAAGCCTCTTGAGTTAAAAAGAATAGCAGGAAACCCACAGGTAACTAAGAATCAACAATTTTTTGCGCTTAAATGCTTAGAGTTTTTAACAGGTTGCTCTATAGGGGAGATTAATGAGTTTGAAAAATACGATTATCAGGTAATAGAACAAATTTCTACAGTTTTTTTGTAAAGTGGTCTTTTGATATAGACCCCATCATTAAAACCGTTGTAAGGTATTTTAAATTCACACCCCAGACAATAAAAGATTTATATGTAGATGATTATGATTTTATGGGATTATTATATTGGTATAATGACGCTATAGACCAAAGCAATGAAGCAAAAAAATTATATGAAAAACCCTCTTGATCTTTTAAGGAGGGTTTTTTCTTACCTACAATTTATTTGAGAAACTAAGAATTAGGTTTGAAGTTCTAAATTTAAAAGAATGGCAGCTACCATAAAAGTACCCGCAATATTTTCTGCTACAGACAAGTTTAGTAGCGTCTTGTCTCAAATGGGGAAAAACATTACAAAATTTTCCTCTAAGGCGAATGCGGGTTTTCAAAGAGTAGACAGAAAAATTAATAAAACCTTTTCTAAAGCAAAAAATGCTGTAGGCGGATTTGGTTTAATGCTAGGTGGCGCAGCTCTGTTAGGAGCATTAGGATCGGCGATTAGTATTACGGCAGATTATGAGCAATCAAACGCGAATTTAGCTGCAGTATTAGGAACAAGCGTACAAAAAACACAAGCACTTCAAGAAAGCTCAAAATTACTTGGAGCTACTACATCTTTTACAGCATCTGAGGTCGTTCAACTACAAACTGAATATGCAAAATTAGGGTTTGTTGAAAAAGATATATTAAAAGTAACAAAGTCTACTTTATCATTAGCAGCTGCAACAAAAACAGAATTAGGACAAGCTGCAGCACAAGTCGGTGCAGCTTTAAAAACGTTTAAAATGGACGCTTCTCAGGCGGCTAGGGTTTCAGATGTTTTTGCGGCTTCAACCAGTAAATCGGCTTTAGATATGGAGTTCCTAAGTACAGCAATGTCGACAGTATCTCCAGTAGCAAATGCCTTTGGCTTTGGCGTGGAAGAGGTCACCTCTTTATTGGGAAGTTTAGCGAATGCAGGGTTTGATGCTAGTTCAGCGGGTACAGCTACTAAAAACATTCTTTTGAATTTATCCGACAGTAATAGTAAGCTGTCTAAATCCTTAAAAGAGCCTATTAAAGATTTACCATCTTTAATGAGGGGTCTAAAAGGCTTAAGTAAAAGCGGAATTGATTTAGCAGGAGCATTGGAGTTAACAGACAAAAGGACTGTTGCGGCTTTTTCAACTTTTTTATCAGGTACAGATGCGACAAAAAAGCTCCACGAGTCATTAAAAAATTCATCTGGGTTTGCTGAACAAATGGCAGAAACACAATTAAATACATTGACAGGGAGGGTTACTATATTAAAAAGTGCATATGAAGGGTTTATACTGTCTTTAGATGATGGGAACGGTGTGTTTTCAACCGCTCTTAAAAAAATAGTAGAAGTAGCAACCGAAATGTTAAGTATGGCATCTGGTACAGCGAAATCAACAGAATGTATGACCGCAGCTGAATTAAAAATAAGACAATACGCAGAAACGGGAATGTCTTTTTTAAATGCTTTAAAATGGATAACGGGTGCTTATATAGGGTTTAGAGCGGTAATGATTGCGACAACAGCTTATGCTTGGCTAGCGAATGTAGCAATGGGAGCGCAAGGAGCTGTAACTGGTAAAGCTTCAATTGCCATAGGTCAAAATACAATAGCTGTAAAGTTTCACAACATTGTTGATGTTATTTTGGATCACATGCATTTCTTGGAGATTAGGCAAAAGAAAAACTATGATAGTGATTTTAGGCTTGTTGAACTGGAAACAACTCGACCTTAGGAGAGTTGTTCTATTTCAACAATGCCCGTAAACACTGAGTTAATTTAATTTATTGAAAAAATATTTAAATTTCAGTTAAAAGACCTCTTGTTTTCTATTGTGTAAAATTTTCTCCCACCTTTTTTATGTGATCCGTTTAAGGTTGAGAAGTTGATTATTTTTGTTACAAAACAAACAAACAAACAAACAAAAACAAACATGCAAAAATATCATTCTAATGCTACAACAAATTTAAATATTCGTTCGCTAATCCAAGCTAATTCTGTTAAAAACTCAGAACAAGCTATACGGTTCGGAATCTCCTCTCAAACTGTTTCAAAATGGAAAAATAGGGATTCTATTCAAGATACTTCTTGTGCTCCCCTGAATATTAAGTATGCTTTGTCTGAAGTAGAACGAGCCTTAGTTATTAGTCTTCGTAGTTCTACTTGGATGTCTATAGACGAGGTTTGGGAAGCTCTTCTAGAGACTAATCCAAATATATCCAGAAGCTCTGTATATCGTTGTTTTGTAAAAGAAAACATTAATAAAGTACCTCAGGAAAAGAAAGATAAGGCCAAGAAATTCAAAGCATATAAGCCAGGATATTTACACATTGATGTAACTTATTTGCCTAAATTTAAAGGACAACCTCATTATCTATTTGTAGCTATTGACAGAGCGACAAGAACTATGTTTTATTGGATTTATGAAAATAAAACTGCCGAAAATACAGAAAATTTCATGGATAAATGTTTTGCCTTTTTTCCAATTTACATAACTCATATCCTAACAGATAATGGACTAGAGTTTACCAATAGATTAATACGATCTAAAAAAGGAAATCTTTGTCAAAAACCATCAAAAATGGATATTAAATGTGCTGATAAGAATATTGAACATAGGCTAACTAAACCATCAACACCAAAAACTAATGGCATGGTTGAAAGAGTAAATGGAACAATTAAAAACAATACTATATTAAAAACAAAATATCAAAATAAATATGAAATGGAAACGGATATGATAAATTTTCTTTGCTTTTATAACATTTATAGAAGACACGGTTCCTTAAGGAAAGAACTAGACGTGAAAACTCCGCTTCAGGCCATTGAAAAATGGTATCAAATTGAACCAGAACTTTTTAAAATAACACCCGATGAGTTTAAAAATAAAATACTAGATTTACAAAATAAATATAATCAACTTTCATCAACAACGTTGTGAAACTTGACAAGCGATGGGAGCGTATAAAATAGCAATGGGGATAGGTACAGCTTATACATGGGCTTATGTCGTAGCTAAAAAAGCATTTTCAAAAGTTACTAATGTCTTTTCAATAGCTAAAGAAACAATGGCTTTAGTGAAACACAAAATAGGATTAGGCTTAACGACAGCTGGTACATGGGCGCTTACAATAGCAAAGAGGGCGTTTACAAAAGTACTCAATTCTTTTTCAATGGCTAAAGAAACATTAGCGTTGGTCAGGCATAAAATAGCATTAGGCTTAACCACAGTTGGTACGTGGGCAGCAGCAGCAGCACAAACCGCCTTTGCAGCGGCGTTGAATTTAGGATTATTCCCTATTTTATTAATAGTAGGAGCTATAGCGGGGTTAATAGCAATAATTTACAACTGGGACAAAGTAACCGCGTGGTTTGGTAAACAATGGGAAAAATTTACCAATTGGATAGGTGATTTATGGTCAAGATTAGTAGGTTGGTTTTCTGGTTTTGATTTTTTAGATTTTTTCAAAAAAATAGGTCAAGGAATTGCGAAATATATGCTTTTTCCTATTACAGCTTTATTGCATTTAGTTTCTAAAATACCCGGTAAAATAGGAGATATGGCATCTTTAGGGCTTTCTAAGATAGGAGAACTAACAGGGGAAATTGAAGTAAACAATCAAAATTCAGTAGAACAAAAACCCTTAAGCAGTCCAGAATTAAACACTGCAAGAATAACAAAAGAAAATATTCAAAGAAACACCCTTGTTGTAGAAATAAACGATAACAACAATAATGTTAAGTCTACGGAAATGCAAGGCGAATTGGATATACCCGTGTTATTAACGCCAACATTTTAAATTTCACGAATGACTAAAGATATATTACTATATGACAATGGTACAGGTGGAGATATTCATATATCAGGAAATGACTTAGCTCTTGGCGAGACATTTTTTCAAAGTATCTACCTTGCTTTATTTGGGGGAAATATAGAAGCTTCAACAATAGGCAATGAACTAAAAGAACAAGAAAGAAAAGATTATTGGGCTAATGAGTTGTTTTTTAAAGACAATAGAGAAAAGCAATTTAATTCGGAAACCGAAAATATTCTATCTAAAACAGCCCTGTCAAGTAAAGGGCGTATAGAAATTAAAAAAGCCGTAGAGAAAGATTTAAGGTTTTTAACTAGTATAGTAGATGTATTTGTAGATGTTTCCATACTTACACATAACAGAGTAGAAATTAAAATTAGAACCACTAAAAAAAGTAATTCGGAACAAAAAGAATTTCAATTAGTTTATGACAATGCATCTAATACCATAATAATTGATAGAGAGATATGAAACAAATACCTACTACAAAAAATATATACGATTCAATTACTAAAGATTTAAAAATCAAACTGGGGTTAAAAGATGATAATTTAAGAAAAACTATTGACGCTATGGCAGCTACTATGGCAGCTCAAATTAAACTTTTATATCTATCCTTATTAGACACGCAAGACAACTTATTTCCTGACACTGCTACTGTAGCAGAAGAAGGGGGAGAACTAGAAAGGTTAGGGCAAATATACCTAAACAGAAATCCTAAAAATGCAACATCAGGTGTTTATAAGATCCTGCTTCAAGGTGAAAAGGATTCAATCATAAGACAAGATTTAAGTTTTAAATCTAATGAAGGAAGTAGAAGTCCTGATAACTTATTTGTAACGGATTCAAGTTATACACTAAAAGGAGATAATGACACTATAATTATTCGCTCATTGAAAGGGGGTGTTGATTCTAGGTTATATACTGAAGACGAATTAACCATTACAGAGCCAGTGTTAGGGGTTAATCAGTTAGTTAAAGTTGTTGAAATAATAGAAGATCCAAAAGAAAAGGAAAGTATACCAGCCTACAGGCAATCCATATTAGACGCGATTCAATTAGAGCCACAAGGAGGTGCAAAAACAGATTATAGATTATGGGCTTCCGATGCGCAAGGGGTTAGAAAAGTATATCCATATGTAAAGGAAGGAGACGCGGGAGTTGTACAAGTGTTTGTTGAAGCGTTCGAAAAAGATAGTATTGATTCTAAAGGAACGCCCTCTGAAGTAACTCTAAATGAGGTTTTATCTGTAATAGAATTTGATCCTGATGATACCAGACCGATCTACGAAAGAGGTCGACGACCTATACAGGCTATCGTGGAGGCGTTGCCTATTCTTTTAGTTCCAATAGATGTTATAATCACTGATTTGTTTGATAGCACCAAATTAATTCAAAAAACAATTCAAACCAACCTAAAGGATTATTTGTTAGAGGTAAGACCGTATATAGCAGGCACGGACTTAAGAAGAAATAAAAATGACATTCTTTATGCAGCAAGATTACAAAGCGTGGTAACGGACGTGATGGATAAAGGGAACTACTTTTCTGATTTTATGATGCAGGTAAGCGGAGTAGAAAAAAACACGTATGAATTTACAGGAGCTTTTATACCTTATTTAAGAAACTTAACTTTTAATTAATGGGATATATAGTAACAAGTAAAAGCACAGTTACAGGGTATAAAACACCTCACGGGTTTTATACGCCTCATAAATACCCACAAGATACTGAAGTAAATCAAACAGATATTCAAATATCTCTGACAAGACAATTATACCCAACTGGTAGGGCTTTTTATATATTAGAGAATAGTCAGTATGAAAAACTTCATAAGGGGTTCAATGTCGCTATGATTAGGTTCATAGAAGATATAAAATTATTAATAGATAAATCTATACCCGACAATTCTAATTTCGAAGAGCAAGACGCTAATTTATGGGAAAATCGATTAGGATTAACCATTGACCCAAGTACGGAATTAGAGAACAGAAAATTAGCTATTAAAAGAAAAATGTCTTACCCGTCAAACATAAAAGCTAGACAGCACCCAAAGTTTATTGAATGGCAATTACAACAAGCAGGCTTTGAGGTTTTTGTACATGAAAATATATTTTTTGAAAACGGGAAATACACACATAAGACACCAGATGAAGTACTGGGGTTAAATAAAGCGATAACACAACACGGTAATGATCTACAACACGGGTCGGGTGTTCAACATGGGGCAGAGAATTTTGATATAATAGCAAATAGAGATGAAAAAGAAACATATAGAATTGGTGGGAATCAAAATCTATGGGCTACATTTTTTATCTCTGGACAAAACCTTAGCGAAACCGCAACGGTTCCACAAAATAGAGAGAGAGAGTTTAGGGAGTTAGTTTTAAAATTAAAACCAGCTCATACTGTAGCATATTTAATACTTAAATTTTTATAAATGGCAAGAGACAAAGCAATACAACCAAATATTGATAAAAGCGATACTGGTAATTACCCTAACGGTAGAATTAAAGACAATTCAGGATCGGGAGACGGTACACCAGTAAACGAAATGGTATACGGAGATATACATGAAGCGTTTGCAAAAATGATGCGGCTATATGGGATAACGTACAGTAATCTACCAGATAACGAGATAAACGGTTATCAATTAGTTGAAGCAATAAAAGCATTAGCAACAAAAAATGATTATGTATTAGATATAGGAGCTAGATCAAATAAATTAACCTTACCTGTTAAAATTGGAGTTTTGCAACCTAATGAAACTTTCATGTGTAAGGCTCTGTTGGATTATAATAAGCAAGCTACCATAATTAGTAATATCGACGGAGTAGAAAAAGCGATTGTAGTTGTCGGGGATTTTGTAACGGGTGACTATCTGAGAATGATAAACACCCCTAATAATATAGTGTTACTTAGACTTATTGATGTTGGTAATATTAATGAAATTGTGAAAACTAATTATTTCTTAAAAGCAGCCACACAAGAAGAAGAAAACCAAGGGCAAGTAAAAGATAAAGCCACAACACCATTTACACATAAAAACACTTTTATTAACCGTGTCATTGGCGGGGATAGTCGTCATTATTTAGCAGCCACATACAGGAACGGGTTATTATCAAAAGAGGATAAAATAAAAATAGATAGTATTGGAGATAGCCCCGTAAAGAATAGAGGTTTTTTTCAGAAGTTAGATGTTCGTGGCAGTAGAGGAACTTTACCTCACGGGGGGGACATTATAGGTGCACATGCTGTTCTAGCGAACGGAAGTCAGGTAACATGTACTATGCGAAATGCAATGAAAAACAACAATTATTTAGTAAAATATTTTATTGAGTCTATGGGGGATTCGGGGTTTGATAATGATATTCTATACGCTTCTTTTAAAGTGGAAAATACCAAGCAATTCACGTTTAATATTGATGAATTAGGAGCGTTTCAAAACTTAAGAGTTCATTTTGAAGTTATACAATTATGAGAACAGTTAAACAATTAGAAGTACCACAAGATACGGATAGCACAAAGTTTCCAGATGGTACAATACAAAATGAAACAGACACCGCACAAGGGACTCCAATAGTTAGAGAAATCTATGGAGACGTGTTAACTAATATTTATGCGATATTAAGAGATTCGGGAATTACGGCTAATGGAAAAGAGGACAGTAATAGTAATGGGTATCAATTATTACAATCGTTAAAAAAGTTTTCTAACGAACTAAATGATATTGAACAAGTAGTTAGTTTATCGGGAATAGAATGGAAAGTAAATTTAAATATAGACTACCTACCCAATAAGTATGTGTTTTTAGCTAGAGTTACAGATAATTACACTAATGGAGTAAAGTATAATTTTTCAGGATTAGGAAAAAAAACATATCCTTTAACGTCGTCTACTGGATTTAAAACAAGTGATACGGTTTTAGTAACTATTGATAAAGAAAATGTTAGGGTTGTGTCCTTTACTAATAGTAAAACAACTGCTAGTAATGACTTGTTTCCAGTGTTTGGAACACCCTTGTCTTATAACAGTAACGATACATTGTTTTATATTGAAGATGGAAGCCTAATAACTGACAAGCCAAGCGTAAATAACATTAAGCAATATATACAAGCAAAAGAAGGTCATGGAACTCTAGAGGTGTATCAAATGTTTGTTATTAGTGGTTCGTTACTTTGTTTTTGCTACATTGAAGAGACGCAAGAATATACTTTTTACCAATTTGATTTAAATGATTTAGAAACCCCCTTTAAAATTCAAGTCGTAGGACTGAAGCTAAGTTTGGAGACAAACAATGATCCTTATGCGTATACAGATGGTAAAAATGTCTATCTAACTAATGCAGGAGGAACAAGCGCGAACGATTATGAAATTGCTAAATTAGTTTATAAATCGGAGGCTAAAACACTAACATACTCTTCGGTCTTAAATATATCTAAAAGGTTTAAAAAAACCACAAATGCAGTAATTCACCACGATCACCTAATCACTTTTGTAAACGGGAGCTTGAATACATACAGCTTGCTCACAGGGAAAGAAAAGAATAAAGGCTACTACAACACTATCCTAGGTGTAATTTTTAATTATAAAGATGAAATTTATTATTCAAATGGTGAAGTTGCTAAAAAATGGAATCTATAAATGAAAAAGTATGGCAACATTTAACGTAAATATGAATGAGTTTATTAGGCTTACTGCAAAATTAGAAAGGTTGCATAGGTCTGCTTTTCCTACTGCTGTAAGAAATACGTTGAATGACGCAGCATTTCAAGCTAAGAAGCAAACACCAAAAACAGCAGCCCAAAAACTAATAATTCGTCGAAAGGGGTTTATTAATGCTTTTACAATAGTTGATAAGGCCCAAGGGTGGAATGTAAATAAAATGGTAGCTAGAACAGGAGTAAACAGTAATAAAAGTGGTGGTAAAAGAACAGCAGAAGGATTATCCAAACAAGAGACAGGAGGAACTTTAAAAAGCAGAAAATTAATTCCTCACAAAAAAGGTAGAACGTCCGGATCGTACGAGAAAACAATTAAAAAAAAGAATCAATTTAAGAACATTAAGATCGGTAGAGCAGGTAAAAAGGGGGTATCTACCAAATATGTTTTAATAAAAAAAGGTACTAGAGGAACTGTTTTTGAAGTTACTAAAACAAAAGGGAATAACAGATTAAAACAGGTTTACAACTATAGAGGTAATCAAAATAGTGCCGTTAAAAGAACTTCTTTTATTAGATCATCGGCGCAAATTGCGTCTAAACAAATACCAATGTATTACAAAAAAAATGCTGAGTACCAATTTAAAAAAGCGCTATTATGAGTTGGTTAGATAAAACAGAAAACACGGTCTTTGAAATTAAAACAGGAGACGGCAAGCGATATAATCCATTATGGATTAGTGGCGAAAAGAGTATTGAATATAATCATAGTAAATTTGATTTTATAAATTTAGAAGGTAGTTTAGTAGATAGAAAAAAACCAAAAAGCAACAAATACCCTTTAGTGTTTTGGTTTCAAGGTAAAAATAATATTGAACAGTCAGAAGCGTTTGAGAGATCATCTAAAGACCCCAGATACTGGGAAGTGATTCATCCTTTTTACGGAGTGATTTACGGACAGCCTTTATCGTTAACCAGATCAGACGAACACTTTAATGTAACAAAAATTAGTGTTGATTTTTGGGAAACTATAATTGAAGACTACCCCAAGTCTGGTGTATCTCTCAGGGATAATGTTGTGTCAAAGGTTTCTGCATTAAACACTATAGGGGCTATTAGTTTTAATTCGGGAGTTAAACCGAAACATTCAGATATTCCTTTAATAAAAGAAAATATAGTTTCATCTGGAAAAAGCTTATCAATATTACATCAAGGAGACAATTACGCTAAGTATAAAAACAAAATAGAAAAAGCATTGTTTGCGTCTGATAATTTAGTCTCAAACTCAAATGGATTAATAAAATCCGTACAAGAATTATTTAAATTTACAGGAGAGTCATTGTCTGTTACGAAAAGAATAGAAGCTTTAAAGACTACCTATTTATCATTAAAATCAATACTTAAAAAAAAACAAAACTCTAAATATTATCATGAAACTCAGGGAGCAACTATAATAGGGGCTATTTATGAAACCGCAACAACACCCTTAAAAGATGATTACATCACAAGGGAGCAAGTAGAGATAGTATGTAAGCAAATTTTGGAATTATATAATGATTATATCGAAACAATAGACCAGAATCAAGTGCCTCAATACGACACAGAAAATACATGGCATCCAGATTCGAGTTTACAAATAGCTTTATTCGATTTAGTTGTTGAAACAACATCAGGCTTAAGCACGTTGGCATTTGAAGCAAAACAGGAAAGAATTATTGAGGTAGATAAAAACACTAATATTTATTTACTCACTCATACATATATGGGGCTAGACATAGAAGATAAAAATATTGAAACGTTTAGAAAAATAAATGGAATTGGCGGGAATGAATTATTTGTAATTCGAAAAGGTAGAAAAATTAAATATTTTGTATAAATGAAACTTAAGATTAACGGGCGAAAATATAATTATTTTAATCAAATTAGTATTGCTCTTACGTTAGACAGTGTGGCTTCTGCTTTTTCATTTTCTGCAAAATTTAATCCTGACAATCCTGAACATAAAGATTTGTTTAGACCTCTTTCTTATCCAGTGGTTGAAATATTTAATAATTCGGATAAGTTATTATTAACAGGCGCAATTGTATCTCACAAGTTTAATTCTGGAAGTAATCCTAAGTTATTACAGGTTTCAGGGTATTCTATATCTGGAAAATTAGAAGATGTAACCATACCAACAAACGCGTACCCTCTGGAGAGTAATAATAGATCATTAAAAAACATAGCTGATAAATTGGTTAATATATTTGGTTTAAGGTGTGTTGTAGACCCTAGTGTTACACGATCAGTAAACTTAATTTATAAAAAAACAGAGGCGCAACCTTCGGATACTGTTAAAAGCTATCTTTCAAAGTTGGCAGCCCAAAGAAATATCGTATTGTCTCATAATGAAAAAGGAGACGTTGTTTTATATCGTCCTAATACCAATAAAGAGGCGGTTTATTTTTTTACTCCTGAAAACACATTAGAAATGGGATTAACTACAAACGGTCAATCCCTTCATAGTACTGTATGTGTAATTCGACAACCGTCTGAAGACAACCCCCATGTTGTTTTAGAAGACAAAGCCAATAACCAAATGATTAAAGAGTATAGACCTATGGTTCACGTGCTTTCATCAGGTTCTGTCACGGACACTAAACACGCAGCAGACAACAAAAGAGCAAGCGAATTAAAAAATATTACCGTTATGGTTAAAACGAACACGTTTTTAGACATAAGACCTAGTGATATAGTAGAAATACAAAACAAAGAAATATACCTATATACTAAAACTCGTTTTTTAGTTAATGGTATAAAGATAACGGAGTCAGAAACAGGAACTTTAATGTCTTTGACAATGGTCTTGCCAGAAACATATACAGGTAAACAGCCTAAAAACATTTTTGAATCATGAATACTTTTTCATTGGTAAAAGATATAATATTAGATAAAGCTAAACGATCCCTAAAGGTCTTGCAATTTGGAGCGAAGACAGCGCAACAAATAGCTGCATTCGGAGATGATTCTGCGCCCTTAAAAGACATGGTGGCTATTTATTCTAAGACTTCCGAAATGGGGGATTCTATAATTATAGGTTATATCAATAAAAATCAAATAGCATTACCAGGAGAAAAAAGAATATATTCTTTACAAAAAGATGGCAGCAAGGCAGCCGATATATATTTAAAAAATGATAGTACTATTGAAATTGGCGGGAATACAGATAATTTTGTTAAGTACGCCCCATTAGATAACGCATTGAGAAAACAGGACGCGGCTATAAATTCAGAGTTAACCAAAATTGCAACTGCTATTACAGCCCTAGGAGGCGTATATGTTCCTGCTGCTATTACAACAAACATAGACAATGCTAAAACATTGAAAATTAAAACTTCTTGATTTATTTTTCTTACCTACAATTTATTTGAGTACTATATAAATAGTTTTGGAGCTATATATATGTTATGATCCATTCAATAAAAAGTTATATAGTATCTAAAAAAAGTGTCGAGCAAAAAATAAAAGCTATAGACGCGCTTATTGATGCAATCATATTGCAAGGACTTGAAACGTCTGAAGACGTGGGCATAACTATAGATGAATACTCTTTAGATGATGGTCAAATGAAAATCAGAACATCTTACAGGAGTGTAAAAGACATACAAAAAGGAATCGAAGCATTAGAAGCTACAAAGCAAATGTATGTAAATCGATTGAACGGTAGAGTAATGACCCTTAGAGACGTTAGATCATTATAATGAATTGGAAAGGGTTTAAAATATTTGGTTTAAATACAAAAAGTAAGGTTATAGAAAATCAACCTGAATCTTATCATGGTGATCCTAACTATAGAGGGAATCTAGTGCCTATTAGACAAGGGGTGTTTGATGGAGAAAAAACACCCGGGGAATTAGGTGCTGTTTATGAATTGGAAGCTAATTCCGAAGCGCTACGATTAAGAGCTTATGAGGCGGATTTAACCAATGATATTGTAAAATCTATTACTGGAAAATTTTTTAAGTGGATTATAGGTTCGGGGATGAAGTTACAGGCAGAGCCAAACGAAAAAGCACTAAAAACAGAAGGGATACATCATAAATTAGATAAGTTTAGATCTGATGTTGAAGCAAGATTTGATGTGTTTTCAAATAGTACTAAATCCGATTACTCAGACATGGAAAATCTGCACGTTAAAGCGCAAGAAGCTTTTAAGGCTGCTTTTTTTGGAGATGTCTTAATAGTTCTTCGGGTGACAGACGGCTATCCTAATGTTCAGGTGATAGACGGGGAACATGTAATAAGTCCTTTTTTAGATGATCAGAACAATTGGGAAGAAAAAGCCCAAAAGAAGGGTAATATAATTCGTAACGGAATAGAGCTAGACAAAAAAGGAAAGCATATTGCGTATTATGTCCATAGTAACGATGCCGAATCTTTGTTTGGAAAAATAGAACGAATAGAGGTGTATGGAAAAAGATCAAAATGCAAAATGGCATGGATGATAAAAATGTCACAACACAGAATAGATAGTGACAGGGGTATACCTGTGATTACTCCTATTCTTGAAAAAGTTTCAAAATTAGATAGATATACCGAAGCAACAGTAGCAACAGCAGAGGAACGGGCAAAAATTGTTTTAGCAATAGAGCATGAGCTAGGTTCTACAGGAGAAAACCCGCTTGTTGCTCAAGTAAAAAAAACAAGCGGCTTAAATGTTTCCTCCAATTCAGAATCTCCTTTTGAACTAGCAGAAAAAACCGCTACAACTATTAAAGCCACTACCTCTAAACAAGCCATTAACATGCCGCAAGGTTCGAAACTTTCAGCCTTGTATAGTCAATCAGAAATACAATTTGAGCCTTTTTGGAAAGCGATATTTGTAAGTCTGTGTGCGGCTGTTGACATTCCTCCAGAAGTAGCATTACAACAATACAATAGTAACTATAGCGCTTCTAGGGCTGCAATTAATGGATGGGATTATATCGTTAAAATATATCGCAAAGCTTTTTCTGACAAATTTTACCAACCATTTTACAAGCTGTGGCTAGAGACTGAGATATTAAAAGGTAAAATAAATGCTCCTAAATACTTTAAAAATATTGATGATTTTATGATTACCGAAGCTTACAGTAAAGCAAGATTCACAGGTAAAAATATGCCGCATATAGACCCAGTTAAAGAGGTTAAGGCGGTTGTTGAAATGATTGAAAAAGGGTTGATATCTCACGAACAAGGGGCAGAAACACTAAATGTTGGGGAATGGAGAGAGAATTATAACAAGTTAGTACAAGAGCTAGAGTTAAAAAATAAAACGACAGGAAATAATGACATTGATAAAACACAAGATAGAGAATAAAACCCGTCATTGGTCGCAAAATTGGAGACCTAAAGTAGGAGACGTTTGTATATATAAGTCTATATACTGGACTAATGTTACGGGATATAATGTTGAGCCTAGTACTACTAATGATTGGATAAAAAGCGGTAGTTTAAAAGAGGCTCAAGGAAATGAATATAACAACGGTTTAACTTTAGAAAAAGACAATGTTACCTTAGGAGGTAAACTAACACAAGACACGTATTTATCTTTAGAATCTTCAGGAGAGCCATTAAACCCTAGAAGATTTGTAGTAGGCGAAACCCACGGCAAAAGGCTAGAGGTTTCAGAAAAAAGCATTTCTTTAAACAGTGATTTTATAGGGTTAAAAACTACTGGCGATACAAACATTAAAGCAAAACGATTTAACGTATTTGGCGATAATGAGATAACTCCTGCGCTGTCTATAATTCCAGACGCTGTAATTATAGATGCTCGTAAAAGAAAATTATATATAAGCACTTCAAACGGATCGAATAAAGAAGGACATGTACTTACAAAGCTTAATGATAGCGGCGAAGTGGGGTGGCAGCCAGCTGCATTAAACCCTTTTAGTTCTATAGATGGGTATTTAGTCAATAAACGAGCAAACAAAGACTATTCAAAAATTGAAGTAGGAGATCAGATACAAGGCAATTACACAGATAAGCGGTACATCATTGCGGATGTTATAGGCTTACCATATACAGACGAAAATAATTTAGAATTTTATATAGATAACGAAAAATGAAAAAGTTAATACTACTATTACTGTTAATCACTGCAAGTGTATATTCTCAAAATCCTAAAGTTGATGCGCTACAGTTTAAGCCCCAAAACGCCCCTGCAAGTCCTAAAAAAGGATGGGTACATATGGATAACAATACGGATTTGTTTAAATATGATGGTTCTAAGTGGGATAAAATAAATAAGAATGGCGATCCTCTTCGGATGTCAGGTATTAATGGAGTTACTGTAAAAAATGTAAATAACATCACATTTAAAAATGCAGAAGTAAAAGTTGGAGAATATGGCACTAGTAATGCAGAAGTTTCAATTCCAATTGTAAGCGAATCCCAAGAAGGAATACTACCAGCAGGGTTCATTCAATCAGGTGAGTTTACACCTACGTTAAATGGGTATGGATATACGTATACATATAGGGTAGCACATGCAACGTATTATAAAATCGGAAAATTAGTACATTTTAAAATATTGTTTTCTGATATAGAATCAACAGGTACGCAGAGTGATGGAGGGGGTATTTATATTAGTTCATTGCCTTTCAGTGCAAAATATAATCAAGGGGTTAATGTTTTTGATTTTGGAGGTACGGACGCTAAATTTTATTCCATAATAGGTGCTTTTGCAGGTGGTAAAATATCATTCACGTATCAAGACGAATTAGACGGTGAGTTAAAAAGTCATATGCCAGAGCCTTATATTAAGGATGGTAGCATATGGGTTTCAGGTGTCTACGAAAGTTATTAATATACACAATTAGCTTCTTTTACCCCTTGCACAGGCTGTGAACAAAACTCCAAATCTTAAAACCTATTAACCTTAAAATCTATACCAATGCAAGACTTTTTACTACATAACATCAACACAATATTTGCTTACATATTTGGCACAGGCGGTTTGTTAACCGCATGGTTTCAGCGTAAAAAACGAAAAACGGATGCACTTACAGGAATGCAACAAACTTATAACAGATTTGTTGCTGACTATGAAAAAAAGTTTAAAGACTTACACTTAGAAGTTACTTGTCTTCAAGAAGAGATTAAACGTGTAGAGGAACATTGGAAAAAGAAATACGAAGCACTAAAGAATCAATTTGAAAAATATAAAAAGACACACCCTTAAACTGTAATAAAACCAAGTAATGAGAAACATTAAGCACATCGTCATACATTGTACTGCTACTATAGAGAGTATTTCATATACTGCAAAAGACATAAACCGTTGGCACAAAAAAAGAGGTTGGAACGGAATAGGCTACCACTTTGTTATTGGTTTAGATGGTACAATTGAAAAAGGTAGACCGCTATATAAAGTAGGCGCACACGTTAAAGGCTACAACAAAGAAAGTATAGGTATTGTATACGTTGGAGGTTTAGACAAAAATAAAATACCTAAAGACACACGTACTGCTAGACAAAAAACAGCTATACTTAAGTTGTTGAATAAATTAAAGCAAAAATATCCTAATGCTGATATTTTGGGACATAGAGATTTTTCTCCAGATAAAAACGGTAACGGGATAATAGAACCTTTTGAATATATGAAATCCTGTCCTTGCTTTGATGCTAAAGAAGAGTATAAATATTTAAGTCTATAACTATGAATAAAATTCTTAGTTGGCTAACAGGGGACTTGCTTAAAAGCATTGGGGGTGTTATAGATGGTATTTTCACAAATGATGAGGAGCATTAGAAAGGAAAGAATGAAATTCTGGTAAAGATATTAGATAAATCGCATGATCTTGAAAAACTCAAAAGTGATATAATTTTATCAGAAACCAAAGGTAATTTTTTACAAAGGTCGTGGCGACCTATTTTAATGCTTTCTTTTGGGTTTGTTGTGATATATGCAAAGTTTGTAGCTCCTGCATTCGGATTGCCTAGCGCTCCATTAG
>CAVYIL010000094.1:0-3390 GCA_963768325.1 uncultured Flavobacteriaceae bacterium
CTGATCTAAATTGAAGGTTTCTCGAAAATCCCACTACAAGAAGGATGAAAAAGCAGAAGAACTTTTTAAAAAAAACTTAAAACAGACCCTTAAGCAAATTAACAATAAGCTAGATAATGATACCATAACAACGGTAAACCTTTATTTCGAAGATGAAAGTCGGTTCGGATTAATTACTAAACAAAAAAAAGTAATTACAGCAAAAGGAGTAAAGCCCATTAGTAAATATAAGCACAGTTACCAATATAAATGGCTATGGGGAAGTTTTTCTCCAATTACAGGAGAGAGCTTTTGTATGACAACCGATGTGGTTTGTAAGGAGTTATTTGTGAAGTATTTACAAGATTTTAGTAGACATAAACCGGATGAACTTAAGATTCTTGTTATAGATAATGCAGCTTTCCATTCTACTAAAGATGTTATACTACCTAAAAATATAGTACTACTTCCAATTCCTCCATATTGCCCTGAACTAAATCCTGCAGAAAAGGTGTGGCAATGGATGAAAGATAAAACGGCTATGAAAATATACGACACCTTAGAAATATTAGAAACCAAAATAGATAGTCTATTGGAACAAATTGAAGGACAATTAGTTAAATCAATTACAGGCTATCAAATATATCTAGAAGCCTTTTCCAGTATATTCAATGTGTAAATGGTATAATATGTCCGTTAAGGAATGTAGAAAAATTCCTTTTGTTGTTCTACGAGGATCTTCCATAGTCGAAAAATGAATTAGTAAATTTGACATTTGTTTTTAAATACAAAAAAAACAAACATAACGAAATCAAACAAAAATAAAAGTTAGAGAAAAACTATCCTAATAGAATTTTTAAATGCTTTTGCCCTGTAACTGCATTCGTATCTGTTGCAAATCTTAAGTTTAAGGTATATCTTAGGGCAAAAATATAATGAAAGATTTCAAAGAACCCAATTTTAAAGGTACTTTAATTTTAAGCTGTATGCGTTGGTGTTGTAAATACGGTTAACTAGTAGGAATTTGGAAGAGATAATGTTAGAGAGAAGCGTTGGTGTGGATCATTCTACTTTATGCAGATGAGTTCAAAAATATACTCCTGAAACGGAAAATCGATTGCAATGGTGTCGCAGGGATTATACTATAAGTACTTGCCAATTAGATAAAACTTATACTAAAGTAAAGGGATTATGGAAGTATCTTTATAGAGCTATAAATAGTAAAAGAAATACACTTGATTTCTATCTTTCTCATAAGCGTAACACCAATGCTGCTTATTGTGTTCTTAAGAAAGTATTAGATAAATTCAAGCCCTATGCGCATCCATAAAAAAATAAATATAAACAAAAATCCGTGTTATGGAGCTGCTCTCAAACTTAAAAAAAGGAAGATGCGATAAAGATTTCGAACACAGACAGGATAAATACTTGAATAATCGAATAGAATTGAATCACAATAAATTAAAGCGACGGATTAATCCTTAGACTTAGTTTTCAAAAAATGAAAACGGCATTAGTTACAATATTAAGGACTATGAAATCATGCCTATGTTTGAGAAAAAACAATTTGATTATGGATTTCATTTAGAAGTAACTTTAAAACTGTTAGTTAGTAGGACTTTTAACGACTGGTATTGTACCAATCTTAATTTATAAATAATGAAAAAGTTTATCCTTTTATGCATAATGTTTTTAGTTTTAAATAATACTTGTTTTTCTCAACAAAAAACAAAAAACTGCAAAGAATCTAAAACTAATACAGAATGGAAAAAAATTCTAACTCCTAAACAGTACTATATTTTGAGACAAGCTGGGACAGAAAAACCTTTTTCTAGCCCACTACTTGAAATACATTCTGAAGGAACATTTCATTGTGGAGCCTGTAATACCGCTCTTTATAAAAGTGATAATAAATATGATAGTGGAACAGGTTGGCCAAGCTTTGATCGAGCCATAAAAAATGCCGTTGAATATAATACGGATTATAAGTTAGGCTATCCACGAACCGAAATATTATGTGCTACTTGTAGAAGTCATTTAGGACATGTTTTTAACGACGGACCAAAAAACACCACTGGAAAAAGACATTGTATTAATGGTAATGCATTGATTTTTAATTCTAAAAACATAAATAATGACTAAATATAAAGTTAATAAATCCGATTCTAAGTGGAGAGAACAACTCACAGATGCACAGTATAAAGTACTTAGAGAAAAAGGTACCGAAAGACCATATACAGGTAAATATAATATGCATTTTGAAAACGGTATATATAATTGCTTAGCGTGCAATAACAAATTATTTAACAGCTCTCATAAATTCGAATCTGGATGTGGTTGGCCTAGCTTCGAAAAAGCTATTGACGGAAGCATAGAGTATATAAAAGATACATCTATCAGCATGATCAGAACCGAAATAGTTTGTTCTAATTGTGGAAGTCATTTAGGACACGTTTTTGATGATGGACCTACCCAGACAGGGCAACGTTATTGTGTTAATTCAGTTAGTTTAAATTTTGATAAAAAATAATTTGAATTCTTTATAAATAAACATTAAAACACTATTCTCATGAAAAATACCGTCTTATTACTATTATTATTTACGATAACAATCATTAGCACATCTTGTTCTAATGATGATGATCGGGTTATACCAATCGATCAAGATACAATCGCTAGCACTTTTGAAATTACTGTTTCGAGTTTTAACGCTGCTAATAATTATTTAACAAATATAGCTGTCCCTCAGAAAATAAAAGTACTTGATTCTGACGTAGCATTAGTATATATTTTGGATCGCAAAAAATCTACATCCATTCGTGATATATGGAATCCATTACCAAAAACTATTATTTTTGAGGATGGAAAATATGTCCGATATACCTACAATTTTCTTTTTAACTTAAAAAATAATATAGCAGATCTAGAAATATTCTTAGAGAACAATAATCCAAACAACCTTAGTGTTGATATTACCGATAATCAAGATTTTAGAATCGTAATCGTGCCTTCTCAATTTTTAAAGAACACAAAAATTGATGTATCAGACTTTTGCGCAGTACAATCCGCTCTAGAATTAAATTTTTGATATAATTATTTTTTTTTAAACAATTAACCTTGTTTTAGTTAAAAAATAGTCAACTAATCCAATACTATTAACATCCTATGTAATATTAATAAAAAAACATCAAAATACTTCTTATAAATCTTTCAAGGGAATACTTAATTCCTTTTTAGGTTCGGTGAATTATCCGTAAATTTGTGACTTCAAAAATAATTGACTTTATATGAATGCATACGATATTATAGTTTTAGGAAGTGGGCCAGGAGGATATGTAACAGCAATCAGAGCTTCGCAATTAGGTTTTAAAACTGCTGTAGTAGAAAAAGAAAACCTTGGAGGTGTCTGTC
>CAVYIL010000095.1:0-12625 GCA_963768325.1 uncultured Flavobacteriaceae bacterium
AAATTAACCATTGAACTTTCAGATTTTTTAAAAGATACAGGTAGAGACTCGAGAAGATACAATAAGTAAAATATCTAGTTATTACGGTGTTAAAGCCAATTTGTTGCAACGCCATTATAAGAAAAAAATCAGTGGTTTTAAGGACTGGGAACAGTTAAGTCACTCCGAAGATTATTTAATTTATCCTGAAAACATTGGAGAACATTTAAGCATCGACGAAGTGAGTCTGTCTAAAGGAGAACTCTATACCTTTGTCACCAACAAAAATGGAAGAGGAAAGAAAAAAACATTAGTAGCCTCTATAAAGGGCACAAAAAGTCAAGATATTATTGGTGTTTTAAACAAAATTCCATTAGATAAAAGAAAATTGGTAAAGGAAATAACCCTTGATATGGCAAACAATATGCAATTGGCTTCAAAAATGTGTTTCCCTGAATGTTACTTGGTTACAGATCGTTTCCACGTTGTAAAACTAATAATGGAAGCCCTGCAACATTTAAGAATAAAATACAGGTGGGAGGAAATAGAAAAAGAGAATCAAGCAATCAAAATTGCAAAAGAACAAGGGTTAAAATACATTCCATTTAGTTTTGATAATGAGGATTCTCCCAAGCAATTATTAGCAAGAAGCCGTTATATTATTGCTAAAAAACCTAACCAATGGACAGAAAACCAAAAGATAAGAGCTGAATTATTATTTAAGAAGTATCCCCTTTTATATCAGGCATACAAGCACACCCTTCGAGTTTAGAAACATATATGAAGAAACCTCTAGAGAAATAGCAAAAGAAAAAATAATAAACTGGATGCAAAAAACAAAGCTTCTAAATATGACAGTCTTTAATACCGTGGTTAACAGTTTAAATTATCACTTAGAAACTATTTTGAATTTCTTTATAAAAAGACATACAAATGCAAATGCAGAATCTTTTAACTCCAAGATAAAGTTGTTTAGAGCAAACTTAAGAGGGGTAGTTGATGTGAAATTTTTTCTCTTTAGAATGGAAAAACTTTTTGCCTAATCCCCAGAATATTTATGTGAGCCAAAAATAGTTGGATGCATGTAATAAGTACTAAAACCATTAGCTTTTTTGCACATCATCTTAACAGAGGCAAACAAGCAATGAACGATATAGGACTTTTAGAACACTATAAAGGAACCCTTATTCATGATCGTTTTAGCAGTTATTTTTCTTATCAATGTGACCATAGTCTTTGTAACGCACATATTCTAAGAGACCTAGTTTATGAGGAAGAAGCTTTTGAAGCTCCTTGGGCAAAACAAGTAAGAACACTTTTAATAAAAGCTAAAAACGATAAACAGAAAATCCCCAATTTAAAGGATTCCTATTATTCTAAAATATTCAACCAATATGTTGACTTGATTAAACCTGTCATAAAAAACTATGATAAAAAATTTAAGAAAACCGATGAACAAAGGCTAGCTTTTTTCCCTAGAAAAACACAAAGATCTTTTCCTGAAGTTTATAAAGCAACCAGATATACCTTTTGATAATAATCAGGCTGAAAGAGATTTAAGAATGATTAAGGTAAAACAAAAAGTATCAGGGTGTTTTAGGTCGACAAAACATGCGCAATACTTTGCTAGAATTAGAGGGTACATTTCCACAATCAAAAAAAATAAGAAAAACGTACTTGAAAATATTCAGAAAGCATTTGAAAAAAATCCTTTCTCACCTGTTATGGGTGAATAGTTACGAGGAAAGAAAAAAACATTAGTAGCCTCTATAAAGGGCACAAAAAGTCAAGATATTATTGGTGTTTTAAACAAAATTCCATTAGATAAAAGAAAATTGGTAAAGGAAATAACCCTTGATATGGCAAACAATATGCAATTGGCTTCAAAAATGTGTTTCCCTGAATGTTACTTGGTTACAGATCGTTTCCACGTTGTAAAACTAATAATGGAAGCCCTGCAACATTTAAGAATAAAATACAGGTGGGAGGAAATAGAAAAAGAGAATCAAGCAATCAAAATTGCAAAAGAACAAGGGTTAAAATACATTCCATTTAGTTTTGATAATGAGGATTCTCCCAAGCAATTATTAGCAAGAAGCCGTTATATTATTGCTAAAAAACCTAACCAATGGACAGAAAACCAAAAGATAAGAGCTGAATTATTATTTAAGAATTATCCCCTTTTATATCAGGCATACAAGCACACCCTTGAGTTTAGAAACATATATGAAGAAACCTCTAGAGAAATAGCAAAAGAAAAAATAATAAACTGGATGCAAAAAACAAAGCTTCTAAATATGACAGTCTTTAATACCGTGGTTAACAGTTTAAATTATCACTTAGAAACTATTTTGAATTTCTTTATAAAAAGACATACAAATGCAAATGCAGAATCTTTTAACTCCAAGATAAAGTTGTTTAGAGCAAACTTAAGAGGGGTAGTTGATGTGAAATTTTTTCTCTTTAGAATGGAAAAACTTTTTGCCTAATCCCCAGAATATTTATGTGAGCCATTACTTATTGTCTTGTAAAGCGAAAACTTTTTTTAATAAATCAGATGTTCTTGAGCTTAATTTTGTTCTGATTTCCTTTTCCTCTACAGCAATCATTTTATAGACTCCTTTAAGTGCCTCTCCTGTAACATAATCAGAAAGATCAGGATTAACTTTATTGGTAAGGGGAATAGCATTGTATTTAGAGATAATACTAGACCAAACTTTATTGGCACCTACTTTAGACAAGGAGTTAGTAATTACAGGGCTAAATTTATTTTTGAGTTCGGTATTAGTCCTGCCTTCTAAATACTGTGTAGCAGAATCATTATTGCCTAATAAAATTTGTTTAGCATCAGTAAAGGTAATTTGCTTTACGGCATTCACAAATATAGGAGTAGCTTCTTTAACAGCGTCTTCTGCAGCGCGGTTAAGTACTTTTAGACCCTCATCTGCTAAGCTACTTAGACCGATGTCTCGTAACGTTTTGTCAACCTTTTGTAACTCAGTAGGCAAAAGTATCTTTACTAGATTGTTGCCATAAAAACCATTTGCTTGAGTTAACTTGGTTACTTGCTTTTTGATACCATTATCAAGTGCTTGTCGCAGACCATTACCTATGTCAACATTGCTCAATCCATAACCACCACTTATTTCTTTAGGGAGATTGTTAACTACTTGTTGTAATTCTGCGCAACTTGATAATTGTAATATTAAGAATACTATAAGAATTTGTTTCATGATTTATAGTTAAATTTGGCAACGTTAATTATTAAGACATAGAAGCGGTTTGTTTTTTTTTTTTGATTCTAGCGAAAAACAGTTGTTTTTGTAGTTAATTGAAAAAAGTTTAAATCACTTCATAATCAAATTTAATTTTTTTTAAAGGATTTATCCTAATAGTTAAATATAAATATAAAAAGAATCTAATGAAAGGGATTTGTTTTTTTTAAAACATGTATAAACGAATCATAGATAAATTCATGAATTTGTATATCGATAATTTTCTGTTAAGTTGATATACTTAATTATGGGCTGGCACGATAATTGATTTTTAGATTATTAAAAAACAAATTAAGATGAAAAAACTAGGCACAATACTTTTTTTTATCATTTTCGTAATTAATTCTATGTATTCTCAAGATCAAAACGAATTGGTAAATGATCAAAATCCTAATTTCAAAGTAAGTATGGATAAATATGTTGATGTTAAGAATGATTATATCTTGGCGCAGGGAACTACTGCACAAGAAACATATGCAGCTATAGACCCTTTGGAAGAAAAAAGAGTACTGCGATCTATAAGAAAAGAACATAGAGCGAATCGCTCCTTATGGAGACATCAAGAAAGAATGGAAAGAATCAAAAGAACTAGATATTATTCTAATACTGGGTATTATAATAACCGTAGGTATTATAATAATGGTTGGTGTTATGGTCAGGATTTACTGTCTTTAGGTCTTTTGGGATACCTTATTTTTAATTAATTTTAATACAATACGCAAAAATTCACTAAATGAAAAAAACGATTATTGCAACCAGTTTATGTATAGTAAGTATATTGTTGTCAGGTTCTTGTGCTAGGAAGGTAACAAGGGTAGATACTAAAACACAAATCGATCTTAGTGGTAGATGGAATGATACAGACTCTAGGTTAACTGCAGAACAGCTTAGCGAAGAGATATTAACTGGTGACTGGGTCACTGATTTTACGCAAGAAAAAGGAAAAAAACCGATTATAATAGTTGGGTTAGTAAGAAACAAATCTCACGAGCATATCGATAGTGAGCCATTTATTAAAGATATCGAAAAAGCTTTAATAAAGAGACAAAAAGCCCGTGTTGTATCTGGTGGCAAGATGAGAGAAGAATTAAGAGCAGAACGTGCAGATCAACAAAATAATTCTTCTGTAGCTACTATGAAAAAATTTGGTTTAGAATATGGTGCAGATTTTATGCTACAAGGTAATATCAATTCTATTGTAGATGCTCATAAAAGAGAAAAAGTAACATATTATCAAGTTGATTTGGAGTTAACTAATATAGAAACTAATGAAAAGGTTTGGATTGGTGACAAAAAAATAAAAAAGTATATTAAAAACTAGATGTTATAAAGAAGGAAATAAAAAAGCTTTTCTATCCTTAGAAGAGCTTTTTTTATTAATTACTGTTGTTTTATGAATAATAAAAAGCATTTAAGAGTAATACCGTTTGTCAGATACGTTACTATTAGTTTTTTGATTATTAGTTGTTCTACGTATAAAACAAAAAATGCAGCTTTTCAAAATGAACTTCAAAAAAATAATATTGTTAAAGCGATTGAGGAAATTGATAATAATTCCTTTTTGAAAAAAAGAAGAAATTTATTACTATATTATTTTGAAAAAGGAAAAGCTAGTTTCTTGAATAATGATTACCAACAGAGTAACCAATTGTTTAATGAAGCAGATAGAATAATAGAAGATGATAATAGAAATATTAAAGGGCAATTACTTGGGATAATTACTAATCCAGAAAACGAAACTTTTGAGGGCGAAGATTTTGAAAAAGTAGCTATACATTATTATAAAGCGTTAAATTATACTTTTTTAAATAAACCCGATGATGCTTTAGTGGAGGCTAAACGAATCAACTTAAAGCTTCAGCAGATAAATGATAAGTATAATGCTAATCAAAAAAATAGATATTCTAGTGATGCTTTTTCTTTGAATCTTCAGGGAATGCTTTACGAGGCTTCAGGGGATATTAATGGCGCATTTATTTCTTACAGAAATGCCGTTGATTTATATTTAGAGAACCAAGGACAATTTTTTGGAGTTTCAATCCCTGATCAACTTAAAAGTGATTTGTTGAGGACAGCTGATGAGATTGGTTTTTCGGATCAGGTGTTACATTATCAAGAATTATTGAAAATGCCATACACTAGTAACGATAAAAATGAAGGAGGAGAAGTGGTTGTTTTTTGGGAAAATGGTTTGGTGCCATATAAGGATCAGACATATTATACGTTTAGTATTTTGCCAGGAAATAATGTAGGAGTAGTGACAGTGTTTAATGAAGAGTTAAATATAACATTGCCTTTGCCTATAGATACTGGAAATAATAATAGATCTAATTTTTCTGATATAGATATATTTAATGTTGCTTTTCCTAAATATGTAAGTAGAAATTCCCTTTATACTTCAGCAATAGCAAAATCAGGTGATAAAACATATAATTTTCAATTAACTCAGGATTATGAAAATATTGCTTTTCGGACTCTTAAAGATAGAACGTTAAGGGAGATAGGAAAATCGGCGTTGCGGTTAGCGACTAAAAAAGTGTCTGAATATACTTTGAAAAAAGAAAATCAGGACTTAGGAGCTGTTCTAGGTATATTCAATGCGCTTACAGAACATGCGGATACTAGAAATTGGCAAAGCTTGCCTCAGACCATTTCTTACACCAGAATACCATTAAAAAAAGGTGAAAATATAATAGAGTTTGAAAGCAAAGGTATTAATGGTTCGATTGCTAAGCAATCAATAACTGTTGATGGTAATGGCGGTTTGAAATTTGCTAAAATATCTACACTAAATGTCTTAAATTAATATGTGTTCTAAATACTTAGAACACATATTAATTTAAAGTTTATACCATTTCTTTTTAGAGTATGGTAATTATGAAAAAATAACTGTTTTGTTGTTATATACCAATACTTTTCTGTCTATATGAAATTTAATAGCTCTAGACAATACTATTTTTTCTAAGTCACGACCTTTAAGAATAAAATCTTGAACATTATGAATGTGAGATACCCTAACTACTTCTTGCTCAATTATAGGTCCTTCATCTAGGTTTGAAGTAACATAATGACTTGTGGCACCAATTATTTTTACTCCCCTTTGATATGCGGAATGATAAGGTTTTGCTCCAGGAAATGCAGGTAAAAACGAATGATGAATGTTTATTATCTTATTTGGATAATGGTTTACAAAATTATCAGATAGAATTTGCATATAACGGGCTAAAACAATAAAATTAATTTTATACTCTTTTAGTAGAGCTAATTGCTTAGCTTCAGCCTGTTCTTTATTATCTTTAGTAATGGGTATATATTTAAACGGAATATTAAAATTATCAGCAATTGGTTTAAGATCTATATGGTTGCTGATAATTAGAGGGATTTTTACGTTTAATTCTTCTGATGCATATCTGCTCAAAATATCATATAAACAATGATCATATTTCGATACAAAAAGAGCCATTTTTGGGGTTTTATCATTATTATACATTTCGCAATGCATATTATAGGTGTTTACCACGTTTTGATTAAAAGACTCTTTAAACAACGCTAGCTTTTCGTCATCTTGATCAAACTCACATTCTAGCCGCATGAAGAATTCACCTAACCCACGATCTATATGTTGTTCTATGTAAACGGTATTTCCTTTTTTCGCTAAAATAAAATTAGTGACTGTAGCAATAATTCCTTTTTTATCACGACAATTAATTAATAAGGTAATTCTTTTCATTAAAAAATAAATTTTAAAGATATAAACTTAATAATATTAGTGATAGAAGTTAGTAAAAGAGACAGGTTTTTCGTTTTTTATTTAGGATTTATACCTTTTTGTCTTTGTTTTTACTGTAATAATACTGGTTTTTTGTATATGCCAAAAAAATATCTATTACTATCCTAGAGGGTTTAGATTTTCTAATCCAAGAGTATTCCAAATCAAAAGGGATTTTGAGGAAAGATCGTATAAAAACCCTTCTTTACGTTAAGAGTGGGGAATATTTATTTCAAAGTGATATAGCCAAAAGATTAGGACGTACAGAAAAAACAATTAGAGAATGGTTAAAAAGATACTCTAAGGAAGGTTTCATGTCTTATCTTAGTATTCATAGTGGAGGTAATAATACGAGGACGATTTCAGAAAAGGCAATTGTTTTTAATTTCTAAAGGGACTGTAAGCTCAACTCTGTCTGAATAGAAAAAATCAAATTATTTTTAAAACGTACAAAAACTAACAGACAGAGTTTAAATTACACTCCCTTTCTAAAATACTGGATGATCCTCAAACTACAATTTATTCTTATGTTGAACTCCAATTTTTGATAGAAGAACACTTGTTGAATTCAAGTCATAAATGCAACATTATGATTAAATAATAATTGTTCCATAACAAATATAGGATTTTCATAGTTATACCTTTTCCTAGGTCTGTTATTTAATTTAGTTTCTACTTCCTTTACTTGTTGATCTGTTATGTTTGTAAAGTCAGATCCTTTTGCAAAATATTGCCTAATTAGTCCATTTAAGTTTTCATTAGAACCTCTTTCCCAAGAGTGATATGGACGGGCAAAAAAGTAGTCAATATTTAAGTTATCAGCAACTTGTTGATGCCCTGCAAACTCCTTTCCATTATCAGCAGTAATGGTATGTAAATAAGGTTTCCAATCTTCTAATAATTCATTAATAGCTTTGGTAACAACAGTTGCTTGTTTAGATTGTATTTTCTTCATTTTAAGCATTCCTGAAGCTCTATCATTTATCGTGAGAATGGCTTGATTATGATTTTTACCGAGGATTAAATCGACTTCTAGATCTCCAAATCGTTCTCTTTCTTCAACAATTTTAGGCCTTTGTTCTATGCTAATTCTGTTTTTTATAATCCCTCTAGAATCCTTAGCTGCTCCGCGTTTTCGATACCTTCTTCCTTTCCTACGCAGATGGCTATGTAAACTTCCTTTATTCTTCTTATCCTCCCAAATATGCTGGTAAATCCGCTCTACAGAAACAGTTGTTTTATTTTGCTTTTTAAGAGTACCGACAACTTGTTCGAGGCTATAATCTTCTTGTAACAAGATTTCTGTTTCCTCTTTAATGGAACTAGTAAAACGCTTGTATTTAGGCTTCTCCTTTTGACGTTTAGCATATTTTTTGTTTGCTAGTTCATCATTATAAACACCGTTCCGTTTATCAGAATTCCGTTTAATTTCATTGTAAATTACAGATCTATTCTTATTTATAGATCTTGCAATTTCAGACTTCTTATAGCCTTGTTTTAGCATACAACAGATTGTGTATCTTTGTTTTTGGGTTAAGTGTGCCATGCAACTTCTTTTTTGGCGATTTGAGACCGCAAGTTATACTTCCATCAAAACAGGAAAGGTAGGTTTTTCTACTTTTCTGTTTTGAAAAAATTATACACAATGCTCAAATCGAACTGTTGCATTTATTAGTTGAACTCAAGCGAGAAAAAAACAAAGTTTATTACTTCCTTTCCAACCTTTTTGAGTTGCCAGCAGAACAAATAGCAATGCTTTATAAAAAAAGATGGGAGATAGAATTACTTTTCAAAAAGATAAAGTAAAACTTTCCATTACAGTATTTCTATGGAGATAATCAAAACGCAATACAGATACAGATTTGGTGTACACTTATTGCTTTGCTACTTATTACTGTTATGAAAAAACAGCTAACTAAATCATGGAGTTTCTCCAATTTAGTTAGTTTGATGCAGAAACATCTTTTCAGTTATGTGAATTTTGTAGAGTTTTTCAATAATGTAGATTCTTTTGCTAAAGAATTTGTCAAAAATAAGGGCAATCCCGATGGTTCTCAAAGAAAATTTGAGTTTAAATAACACCAATAATAAAGGGACTTACTTTTAGTGTTTAAAAACAGTAAAACGTTTTTATTGAGATAGAAGCCTATAATACCTTGTTTTTGAGTTTTATCGGACAACAATAATTTTTAATATTGAAAAAATTTAAACCACTTCATTAAGTGTGAACTGTAAAATCAAACAATATTAACTCGAAACTTCTTAAAGATAATAGGTTTAGTAAATTGGTAATAGGGTACCTTTTGTTTGGTATGGAGCGTTGTTTTTAGAGGATTAGGAGAAAAATATAACTGATTTGTCAAAGTATGAAACAGGGGTTTTTCTCTTGTTTTATTTCGAATAATATGGCACGATAAATTAGCAAATCTAACGAGTTACATTTATTAATTAAGTTTAAGTATACTAAAGTTTGATACAATTATTTTTTTTAATAATATCCCGAAAACATCATCTTGTAAGATGCCTATAAATTATTTTGTAAAAAACATATCTCATCAAAACAATCTACGCTTAATCAGTAAAAAAAAGTTAATATTACCATAATATTAGTTAATTTTTTATTAAATTAGATATGTTTTGTATGTGTTGGATAGATAAATTTTGATAAAAGTAAAAGCTTTCAAAGAAGAATTATATATAAATATTATAAAGAATTCTCTGAACGCGTGGTAATGATTATTTTAAATCAATGCAATTTTTTCTAAATAATATTTATAAAATAAGGAGCACTTAATTTCTCGAACAAACATTTCACTAGTAATAGAATAAAAATGGATTTATAAATCTTATAATATCAGATAACATATAGTACTCTCTTTTTTGATGAAAAAACAAGAAATAGAGATGTTTATTTGTAAATAACTTTATAAAACAATTTCTATTAGAATAGAAACAAATTAATAGTCATTCGTTATGAAAAAAATAAAACTCCCTCCTAATAGAAGTATATTGTTTTTGATTTTTCTGTTTTCTGGATTACAAATAAATTATTCGCAATGTTTTTTTCCTACAGCTGATTGCGATGGTGATACTGTACCGAATAATGTAGATCTCGATGATGACAATGATGGGATATTAGACACAAATGAATATGATTGTACTGTTTTACCTAAACAAATATGGTATAATAATGTAGGAACTTCAGATACTCTTGAATATTATGATATAGATACAAATACTCATACTGTTTCGTGTAGTTTAGCCACTGATTTCGGGGATATAGGATTTAATACAGACGGAAAGCTTTATGGAATATCTAATGGATCTCCAGGTAGTTTAATCGAAATTGACCCCGTAACCTGTACTGAAACCAATCTAGGCATTATAGATCCAGCCATAAATAATGTAAACTCTTTAACTTTTTTACCAGATGGAACTGCTCTATTTGGACTTGATGACAATTCATCTCCATTGAGGGACTCCGTATACAGAATAACATCTTTAAGTCCTGTTACCTATTCTTTATGGCATGATTTTGGAAACGGTGCTCCTGATGGTGATATTACTTTTTTAAATGGTAAAATCTACCTAGTATGGGATATAGCAAATACATCCGTATATAATTTGTTTGAGATTACAGTAGATGCTAATTTTAATTATGTTAGTCATAGTGATCTAGGAGTTCTACCTAATGGAGGTTGGGGATTAACAGCTATTAATGGTAAATTATATAGCTCAAGAAATAATGGTATATTTGAAATCACTATACCTCCAACTCCTGTACCTACGATTACTCAAACGTTGATATATACTAGATTAGGAGGAGTTACACTACTACATGGGCTTAGTCATCCTACAGAAGCAATTGGTGCTTGTGTAGTTGATACAGATAAAGATGGTATTTATGATCACCTAGACACTGATAGTGACAATGATGGATGTAATGATGCGATAGAAGCAGGTCATTTAGACGCTAATAATGATGGTCAAGTAGATGGTACAGGAGTTGATCCAATAACAGGACAAGTTACTGGTTATACCACAGCGTATACTGGTAATGATCCAAATGTAACTACAGCCATACAGGCTACAGTCACTTCCGTACCTATAAGCTTAGTTAAAAGTAATGGGGATTCAGCAGCTTTTAATGTTACATCCAATGCAATAAGTACAACAACTTATACAGGAGTCCCCCCTGCAACCATACCAGATTATGCTGCAGGGTCAGATGTTTCTGGGTCACTAGCATACCAATGGCAAGAGAATGGTATTAACCTATCTGATGGTGGTGTGTATAGCGGAACAAATACTCCTACTTTAAATATATCCGACGTCACTGGTTTAAGCGGAAATGTGTATAACGTAATAGTAACACATCTTGATAATTTATGTATAAATCTACAAAATAGTGCTACTTTAACCATATTAGATCCTTGCGATCCGATTTCTTCTGGATATGTAGATTCAGATAGTGATGGAATTACTGATGTATGTGATCTTGATGATGATAATGATGGGATATTAGACACAAATGAATATGATTGTACTGTTTTACCTAAACAAATATGGTATAATAATGTAGGAACTTCAGATACTCTTGAATATTATGATATAGATACAAATACTCATACTGTTTCGTGTAGTTTAGCCACTGATTTCGGGGATATAGGATTTAATACAGACGGAAAGCTTTATGGAATATCTAATGGATCTCCAGGTAGTTTAATCGAAATTGACCCCGTAACCTGTACTGAAACCAATCTAGGCATTATAGATCCAGCCATAAATAATGTAAACTCTTTAACTTTTTTACCAGATGGAACTGCTCTATTTGGACTTGATGACAATTCATCTCCATTGAGGGACTCCGTATACAGAATAACATCTTTAAGTCCTGTTACCTATTCTTTATGGCATGATTTTGGAAACGGTGCTCCTGATGGTGATATTACTTTTTTAAATGGTAAAATCTACCTAGTATGGGATATAGCAAATACATCCGTATATAATTTGTTTGAGATTACAGTAGATGCTAATTTTAATTATGTTAGTCATAGTGATCTAGGAGTTCTACCTAATGGAGGTTGGGGATTAACAGCTATTAATGGTAAATTATATAGCTTAAGAAATAATGGTATATTTGAAATCACTATACCTCCAACTCCTGTACCTACGATTACTCAAACGTTGATATATACTAGATTAGGAGGAGTTACACTACTACTTGGGCTTAGTCATCCTACAGAAGCAATTGGTGCTTGTGTAGTTGATACAGATAAAGATGGTATTTATGATCACCTAGACACTGATAGTGACAATGATGGATGTAATGATGCGATAGAAGCAGGTCATTTAGACGCTAATAATGATGGTCAAGTAGATGGTACAGGAGTTGATCCAATAACAGGACAAGTTACTGGTTATACCACAGCGTATACTGGTAATGATCCAAATGTTACTACAGCAACTCAAATAACTATTAACGAAGTACCAGTAAACCAAATAGAAAACAACGGTAATGCAGCACTATTTTATGTATCTGCATTTGCAAGAAGTACGACAACTTATATTGGAATACCTCCAGCAACAACACCTGATTTTA
>CAVYIL010000096.1:0-15052 GCA_963768325.1 uncultured Flavobacteriaceae bacterium
CGCAAAAACTTTATAACCTTTCGTAGTTTTAACACATTAAAAGTTAATAACTTTATATATTGCTAAATATGGAAAACTTTGCTGATTTATATAGTGATTATTTGATAAGTTCGAGTTCTTATACCACAGCCACAGGTATGGCTTCATTGCTATCTATTAAGCATGATAAAATTACTCGTGAATTATCTACGGGAAATTATGACAGTAAGTTTTTATGGAAACAAGCAAAAGTCTATATTGAAGAATTGACAAGGTCTCAAGACACCATTGTTTTAAGTTTTGATGATTCCATACAAGAAAAACAATATACCGATGAAAGCGAGCTTAATTGTTGGCATTATGACCATGTGTTTAATCGGTCTGTAAAAGGGGTTAATTTTTTGACCGCATTAGTAGAGGTTAGAGGTATGCGATTACCTTGTTCTGTTGAGTTTATAAAGAAAAGATAGGTGGATAACAGATCCTACAACAGGCAATAGAAAACGTAAAAGTAGTGTAACAAAGAATGAATTATTCAGGAAAATGTTACGCGAATGTAATAGTAAACTTTTATATGATTATGTATTAGCCGATAGTTGGTTTAGCTCAGTTGAGAATATGAATTGTTGCAAAAAAGAATTAAAATCAGACTTTATTATGGCTCTAAAAAGCAATCGTAAAGTAGCTTTATCATTAGAGGATAAAGAAAATAAGAAATATATAAGTATTAAAACATTACAGCCAGGACAGCAGACTCTGGAGGTTTGGTTCGAGGAATTAGATTTTCCGCTGTTGCTTACAAAGCAAGTTTTCAAAAACGAGAATGATACAGTCGGCGAGTTGTACTTGGCTTGTAGTGATTTAAGCTTATCGTATGATCAAATAATTACAATCTACAAAAAACGGTGGGGCGTAGAGGAATATCATAAATCGATAAAAAGTAATACGGGATTCGCAAAATCTCCAACGAAGAGAATAAAAACACAAACCAATCATTATGTACTCTCAATAGTGGCTTACATAAAGTTAGATTTTTTAAAATTAAGGACAAATAAAAATCATTTTGCAATGAAAACTCAAATTTATTTAGCAGCTCAACAAGCTGCTTATGCGGAACTTCTAAAGTTATCAACAACTAGGACTACGTAATTCGATTTTTGAACTGTTTTTTTGCGTAAGGTGAGTTAGTAATGTTATTCAACTCAATTGAATTTTTATTGCTTATTATACTGTTTTCATTTTCTAATTAGTTTGTTTTTAATAAAAAACAATAACCCACACTTAATTCCCCTATAAAAAACACATATTATCCCCCAACAAAATTACACATAAAAAACAAATCTCATAAAAGAACAAGTAAACGCTTAACACACAACTAATAACAAAAACAGGAATTTATTTGTTCTATTATTAACAAAAATATTCATTATTAATAATCGTAAGTACAACTTAAAACTAGTATATTTAATATAAAATTATCATGAGTTTAAATAAACCATGACACCATTACATTAGGCATAATTTTAACACATTATGATTGTCAAAAAAAACAACCTAACAAAAGAGTCAAAAACCTATATATTTAAAAATTTAATTTTTAAAAAAAATGAATATATAGGATTAATACTTATACTTTTTATTACAACATTAGTATATCTGAATCATTTTAACAATCCGTTTTTTTTTGATGACACACATACAATTTCAGGAAATGAATCTATAAGAAACCTTACCAACTGGCTAACTTTTTTTATAGATGCAGATACTTTTAGCTCTCTACCCGCTAACAGAGCATACAGACCAATGGTCACTTTGATGAACGCAATAGACTATGCGATAGCAGGTAAATTAGATTCTAGATACTATCATTATCATATATTTACTTGGTTTCTAGTACTTATCCTATTAGTATATGCCTTATCTAAACACCTCTATATTTTATCAAACCCAAAAAATAAATGGATCATAATCACAGCTCTTTTTGCTACCTCCTGGTTTGCACTTCATACCGCTAATGCAGAAACCATAAATTATATCTGCGCCCGATCTGACTCTTTCTCCACATTATGCATTGTAGCTTCTTTGCTTTTATACATCCATCCATTTGGAAGAAAATGGCACCTATACATTATAACAATGATTATAGGCATATTAACAAAACAAACGGGCGTAATGTTTTTCCCTATACTATGTACCTATGTCCTTCTATTCGAAGAATACTCATTACTAGATAATTTTAGAAAAAATACAAAAGAAAAATTATTAAACATATTTAAAAAAGTAGCAGTAGCAAGTACAATTGCCATAAGTATTTTTATTATTAATCAATACTACTTAACACCAAAATCCACAGATTCTACTAACTATTTTGTAACCCGATTTGAATATATCAGCACGCAATGCTTTGTTATTTTACACTATCTAGGCAATTTTATATTCCCAATAAATCTCAGTGCAGATCCAGATATAGCAATTATAAAACCTTGGTACAATATAAAAATAATTCTTGGTCTGATGGTAATCATAAGCATGGCATACGTAATGATAAAAACAGCCTTTAAGAAAGAATTACGACCCATTTCATTTGGTATAGCATGGTTTTTTATAGCCTTATTACCAACCACACTAAATCCATTATTCCAGATCGCCAATGACCACCGAATGTTCTTTCCCTTTATAGGACTTTTTATAGCAATACCGTGGGGACTATTAGCAATCGTAACTAAGTATAATATTCTAACAAAAGAAAATAGCTATCCTCCTTCACGTATCGCAATTGCACTCGTTTTAATTCTTGCAGGCCATGCTTACGGTACCATTCACAGAAATAAAATATGGCAATCTGGCGATTCCTTATGGCTAGATGTAACCTTAAAAAGTCCAAAAAACGGAAGAGGATTAATGAATTACGGATTAACACATATGACAAAAGGAAATTACGAAACCGCACTAGAATATTTTAATAGAGCCCTAAAATTAATCCCTAATTATTACACCCTACACATCAATCTCGGTATTTTGTATAGTGCTACTAAAAACCATAAAAAAGCAATTAAACATTACAAATCAGCAATAAAACTAAACACTTCATCTTCTGAACCAGAATATCATTACGCTAAATATCTAGCCAAACAAAACAAATACAATGAAGCATTTACCTATTTACAAAAAGCTATTCGAAAAAGCCCAAATGACTACAATGCTAAAAAATTGCTAAAGCAAATTTCAAAAAATATCATCCCTACAGAAAAAGAAATAGAAATTTTGAAAAGAAAAATAGAAACAAACCCAAGCGCAGAATTATACCTACAACTTAGTCTGAAATACTACGAAACAAGAGATTATAAAACATCTATAAACACCTGTAAAACATTACTAAAGCTATACCCTGATAACTCTGGAGCATACAACAATATATGCGCTTCATACAACCAACTAAAACAATGGGATCTTGGTGCAGAAGCTTGTAAAAAAGCATTAGAGATAGCTCCAAACTATCAATTAGCTAAAAATAATCTAAAATGGGCTACTGATAACATTATTAACTAACCACAGTATAAAATTACACACATGCTTAATAATAAAACAATCGCAGTAGTAATTCCTTGTTATAATGAGTCCAAACAAATAAAAATGGTACTAGACAGCATGCCAACATTTGTTGATCGAATAATTATAGTTGACGACTACTCTAAAGATAACACCGTAGAAACTGTTATAAAACACATAACAGACAATTCTTCTTCTTTAAAACTAATTTCTAACCTAAAAAATGAAATAACACCAAACATCTATAATCGAGCAGATATAGAAGTAAGACAAAAAAGCATAGATGAAATCAAAAAATTTATTCCTTCAGAAACTGTAAATAAAAACCCAGAAAGCGATAAAACAATAATTATAAAACACTTAAAAAACGGAGGTGTAGGAGCAGCAATTGCCACAGGCTATAAATGGTGTAAAGACCACAATATCGATTGCACAGCCGTTATGGCTGGAGATGGACAAATGGATCCTGACGAACTAGAATCCTTATGTAATCCAGTCGTCTATGAAGATGTAGATTACGTAAAAGGAAATCGGTTAATCCATAAAAGCGCATGGGTTATAATACCCAGAGTTCGATTTTTAGGAAATTCAATTTTAAGTATCCTAACCAAAATTGCTTCTGGGTATTGGAGTGTGTCCGATACCCAAAGCGGATATACTGCTATTTCTAATAACGCCATCAACTCAATCCCTCTTTATGACATATACAAAAGATATGGAATGCCTAATGACCTACTAGTTAAACTTAATATTGCATTTTGTACCATTCGTGAAGTAAAAATAAAACCAATCTATGGAGTAGGCGAAAAATCAAAATTAAACATACTAAAAGTATCCATACCCATATTACTATTACTAATCAGATCATTCTTTAAACGATTAAAAAACAAATATTTATATAGAAGTTTTCATCCTTTATTTCTTTTATATTGGGCATCATTTATCATTGCTATAATCAACTTTTACTTCTTATACCAACTATTAATTAATTTTTTTGATCCAATCTCTAAAACCCCCACTGATTACTTGATAATATTTATCTTTCTATCTATTTCAGGTTTTCAATCTCTTTTATTTGCCATGTGGATGGATATTCAGGATAATGAAAGATTGTCAAAATAAAACAACAATCATCTTAACCCTCTTAAACGCCCTACACCAATTGGTGAAAAATAAAATAAAACAACCCCAGGAACAAATGAAATAAGTTGCAATAAAAATATAACAAGAGATAAAGCAATTGCATCCTGTGCAGGAAGATTATATAATTGAAAAATAATAACTAAAGAAGACTCCCGAACCCCTATCCCCAAAATAGTAATAGGGAGTAATGATAAAATACCTAAAATAAAAGTTCCTAAAAACAACCCTAAATGATCAATCTCAATATCCATCACCCAAGCAATATAGTTAAAAACCCCATAGATCAAAACCATACTTAATGTTGTCAACCCAAAAACAAAAACACAGCCAAAAAAACCCAAATTATGAGAAGTAAAAGCCTCTTTCCATGGCTCTAAAACTTTACGTATTTTTTTTCTAATTAAATAAAATATTACTAATGCTAACCCCAAAACCCCTATCCCAAACAAAACAATCACAGGGCTAAATGAAAACTCTAAAATATCAAAATGCAACTGGTAATATATTAATGCGAGTATACTAAAAAAAGTAAGACATACCAGATCAAAAACACGATCCATAACAAGACTAGACAACCCTATTTCATAACTAGGTAAATCATTCTTAATATAAAATAATCTACCAAAATCACCCAATCTTCCAGGCGTAATATTAGCCAAAAAAAGCCCCATAAAAAAAACTTTCAATGCCCGAATACCCTTTAGCGGTATCCCATAAGAATTAGAAACAATCTTCCATCGAATACTCTTCAGGCAAAAAGCAACCCATAAAATCAAAGTTGCCAATACTACATGCAATACAGAAACCCTTTTGATTGAAGCTATAGTTTCCTTCCACCCTACTTTATAAATTAAAAAGCAGAATAACACAAAACCTATGAATTTTACCCAAACACCTAAACGTTTCAAAATATAGTATTTTATAAAATCTTAAAAAATCCCCACACAAATCAAAAGAATGATTTATTAATAGCAAAATGTATAAATCAATTGAATAATAATCCCATATCCTTACCCATCTACAACACAGGAAACTTGACAACTTTCTATAAGCTTTAAAGAACCTAATTCTAAAAGTATAACAAAGAATATTTTATTAAAAATAAAAAGACTTTATACAATATCTTAGTATAAAGCCTTTTTAGAGCGAGAGACCAGGTTCGAACTGGCGACATTCAGCTTGGAAGGCTGACGCTCTACCAACTGAGCTACTCTCGCATTTCCTAGGAACAAATGTATTCAGATTTCTTTAAAATAAAAAGCTTATTCCAACTATTTTTTATTTTTTTTAGCACGATATAAACACTAAAATCTTTATTAAACCTCAACTACCTAAAAGACAGTATTAAAGGAAATAATTAGACCCATAATCTATACTAATACCAATTCTTGTTTTACAAGCATTGATCCAAGCCTTCTTAACGGTATTATCTATAGTCATATCTTGACTTAAACTCCACCCAACTATTTTTCTATCTGCAAGATCCATTATAGTTGTTAAATAATTCCAGTCCTCATTTACTCGGATATTAGGTAATATCGGACACCCACTTCTGACCTAGCTTATTTCTACTAAAATTTCTATTCAATTCATTATTAGCAATAGGAAAAGGATGTTTAGAACCTGTTGTGATAACAACCTTTCTCTTTACTACACTCCGCAATCCTATTTCTTTCATAAGTACCCCTATATAGGAACGGGAATACCAAGGCAAAAGCATTTAAAAATTCTATTAGGATAGTTTTTCTCTAACTTTTATTTTTGTTTGATTTCGTTATGTTTGTTTTTTGGTATTTAAAAATAAATATCAAATTTACTAATTCATTTTTCGACTATGGAAGATCCTCATAGAACAACAAAAGGAAATTTTTCACATTCCTTAACGGACATATTATTTTTAGTATTATCAGCTGTTATGAGTGGAGCAGATGACTGGGAAACAGTTATTCTTTTTGGTAAGAGTCAAATAACTTGGTTAAAAAACACGGTTCATATGGATATTCTGATGATGTTGACCCCCAAGGAGATAAATATTCAAGAGGATTTAGATCATGGAAGAATTGAGAATCGTACTTGTTCGGTTTACTCCAACTTAACTCATCTCCAAAATAAAGATAAATGGGTGGGATTAAAAACAATCGTAAGAATTCAAGCACAAGTAATTTAAGTTCTTGTTGATCTGCTGTCAATTCTCTTTTTTTAGTAAAATCCCCAGAATTAGAAACATATTCTCTGCGCTAACGTCTAATCATACTAAGGTTTAAATTATAATCTTTACTTACCTGTTTTGCTTGGATGCTAGATTGTAATAGTTCGACTATCATAATCTTAAATTCACTATCCTATTTTTTTTCATTATTTAAATATATAATTTATGAGCTTAAAAAATTCGTCATAACAAAGGTAGACACTCCATAATACATATGGGAAATGAGATAGGACATAAATCATAGATTTGGAATTATTTACCTCTTAAAAAAACACGATTGAAAAAAGTTTAAACCACTTCAATAACTCAATAATTCTATCCGAATTTTATATCCAAAATTAAGTATAAAAAGAGTAAATTTGCAGCTTACTATAAATAACCCTAATACTAGGAGTATGATTCACTTCTTCGGAAATAAAAACGAGAATGTATTTGCTGTACAGACCATCAATGAAATCTCACCTGAAAATATTAAAAAATTAATATGGTTATTTGGTAACCAACCCAAAATATCTTCGGCGTCTATTGACGCTTTTTTTGTTGGTCCACGTGCCGCAATGATTACGCCGTGGAGCACCAATGCTGTTGAAATAACACAAAATATGGGGATAGAAAATATTATCCGTATTGAAGAATTTAAAGCTTCAACAAAATATTTTGAAGATTATGACCCCATGTTATTTCAAAAATACAATAGCCTAAATCAATCCACCTATACTATAGATATTAAACCAAAAAGTATTATTGAGATCACAGATATAGCTGCTTATAACACAAGTGAAGGGTTAGCATTAAACCCTGAAGAGATTGAGTATTTAGAAAATGTAAGTAAAAAAATTGGTCGAAAATTAACAGACTCTGAAGTTTTCGGTTTTTCTCAGGTAAATTCAGAACACTGTAGACATAAGATATTTAACGGAACTTTTATTATTGATGGAGAAGAGCAACCTACTTCGTTATTCAAATTAATAAAAAAAACATCCGAAATTAATCCAAATGATATTGTTTCGGCATACAAAGATAATGTCGCCTTTATAAAAGGACCAAAAGTAACTCAGTTTGCACCAAAAAGTGCCGATAAACCAGATTTTTACGAAGAAAAAAAATACAATAGCGTAATCTCTTTAAAGGCCGAAACGCATAATTTTCCTACTACCGTAGAACCTTTTAATGGAGCTGCTACAGGATCTGGAGGAGAAATTAGAGATCGACTAGCAGGTGGAAAAGGTTCACTCCCCCTTGCAGGAACAGCTGTATATATGACTTCTTATTCAAGACTTGAAAAAAACCGCCCTTGGGAACAAGCTATAGAGGAAAGAAAATGGTTATACCAAACACCAGTAGATATCCTGATTAAAGCTTCCAATGGGGCGTCTGATTTTGGAAATAAATTTGGACAACCTTTAATTACTGGATCTATCTTAACGTTTGAACATGAAGAAGAAGCTCGTAAACTAGGTTTTGACAAAGTAATTATGCAAGCTGGCGGAATAGGTTACGGCAAGGTCGATCAAGCATTAAAAGACACCCCACAAACAGGTGATAAAATCGTAATTCTGGGAGGCGAAAATTACAGAATAGGAATGGGTGGAGCAGCCGTTTCTTCGGCTGATACTGGTGAATTTAGTAGTGGCATCGAATTAAATGCTATTCAACGCTCTAATCCTGAAATGCAAAAACGAGCAGCTAATGCCATTCGAGGAATGGTAGAAAATGATGTAAATGCTATCGTGTCTATTCACGATCATGGTGCTGGCGGACACCTTAATTGTCTTTCTGAACTAGTGGAAGAAACAGGTGGTAAAATTGATCTCGATAAATTACCTATTGGAGATCCTACTCTTTCTGCGAAAGAAATTATAGGCAATGAATCTCAAGAACGTATGGGATTAGTAATTGGTAAAAAAGATATAGACTTATTACAACGAATTGCTGATAGAGAACGTTCCCCAATGTATCAAGTTGGAGACGTAACAGGTGATAATCGTTTTACTTTCGAATCCAAAACCAAAGGTGATAAACCTATGGACTTGGCATTAGAAGATATGTTTGGTAGCTCTCCTAAAACAATCATGAATGATAAAACTATCAATCGTAATTACGAAAACCCTGAATACGATCAAGCAAACATACAAACATATCTAGAACAAGTATTACAATTAGAAGCTGTAGCTTGTAAAGATTGGTTAACAAACAAAGTGGACAGATGCGTAGGAGGAAAAGTTGCTAAACAACAATGTGTAGGACCGTTACAATTGCCACTAAATAATTGTGGCGTAATGGCTTTAGATTATAATTCTAATGAAGGTGTTGCTACTTCAATAGGACATTCCCCTATTTCTGGACTTATAAACCCTGAAGCAGGAAGTAAAAATGCGATAGCAGAAGCACTAACTAATATTATATGGGCTCCCCTAAAAGAGGGTATAAAATCAATTTCCCTATCCGCTAATTGGATGTGGCCTTGCAAAAATGAAGGAGAAGATGCTCGATTATATAAAGCTGTTAAAGCTATTTCTGATTTTTCCATTGAATTAGGTATTAATGTTCCTACAGGTAAGGATTCTTTATCCATGAAACAAAAATACCCTAATGAAGAGGTTATTTCTCCAGGAACCGTAATCATCTCTGCTGCTGGTAACTGTAATGATATTACTAAAATTATTGAACCTGTTTTTCAAAAAAATGGTGGAGACATTTATTATATTAATCTTTCAGAAGACCAATACAAACTAGGTGGTTCTTCTTTTAATCAAATATTTAATAAAATTGGTTCTGATACACCAACCATTATCAATTCTTACAATTTTAAAAAAACCTTTGATATAATTCAAGATTTAATAAGAGAAGATAAAATTATTGCTGGGCACGATATAGCATCTGGTGGCTTCATAACTTCGCTATTAGAATTATGTTTTGCAGATGTAAACCTAGGCGCCACACTTGATGTTACTGCTTTAGGAGAACAAGATTCCATTAAATTGTTGTTTGCAGAAAACGCTGGAATCTTCTTCCAAAGTGCTCTTAACTCTGATATCGAGACCATTCTATCAAAAAATAATATTCAATATTTTAATATTGGTAAAGTTTCTGAAAACCCTTCTTTACAATTAAAAAATGGCACTAATAACTATGGATTTAATATTAAGTTACTTCGTAATGTTTGGTATAAGACTTCATTTTTATTAGATCAAAAACAAACAGCAAATAATTTAGCAAAAGATAGATTTGAGAATTTCTCAAAACAACCACTACACTATACGTTTCCAAAACACTTTACGGGAATTAAACCTATAGTAGACCATTCTAAACCAAAACCTAAAGCTGCTATAATAAGAGAGAAAGGGAGTAATTCTGAACGAGAAATGGCTAATGCTATGTATTTAGCTGGTTTTGATGTAAAAGATGTACATATGACGGATCTTATATCCGGTAGAGAAACTTTGGAAGATATTCAATTTATTGGTGCCGTAGGGGGGTTTTCTAATAGTGATGTTTTAGGATCTGCAAAAGGTTGGGCAGGAGTATTTTTATATAATGAAAGAGCCAACACGGCTTTAAAAAACTTTTTTAAGAGAGAGGATACACTATCTGTAGGTATTTGTAATGGTTGCCAATTATTTATGGAATTAAAGGTCATTAATCCTGATCACAGTATTCATGGAAAGTTAATCCATAACGAATCTCATAAACATGAAAGTGCCTTTACCTCTGTAAAGATTCAAAAAAACAACTCTGTAATGTTATCTACTTTGGAAGGCAGTACTTTAGGAGTTTGGATTTCTCATGGTGAGGGTAAATTTAATTTTCCACTTTCTGAAGATCAATATAATATTGTTGCTAAATATGGATACGATACATACCCCTCTAACCCTAATGGTTCTGATTATAATACAGCAATGTTATCGGATAAAACTGGACGTCATCTTGTAATGATGCCGCATATAGAACGTTCTATATTTCAATGGAATTGGGCTAATTATCCACAAGGAAGAAAAGATGCTATTTCTCCATGGATTGAAGCTTTTACTAATGCAAAATTATGGATTGATAAAACAAATAAATAGTGTTAATAACAAGTAAATCAAAAGATGTACATCTTTTGATTTACTTGTTATTAATTATTTTAAATATAGAAAATAAGTTTTCTTTAAAGTGAAAATGAATTTTAAATAGTTTTCAATAAATCAAATTAACCCAGTGTTTACGGGTATTGTTGAACTGGAAACAACTCGACCTTAGGAGAGTTGTTTCCAGTTCAACAAGCCTAAAATCACTAGCATAGTTTTTTCTTTTGCATAATTCCCAAGAAATACATGTACCACAAAGAAACTTTTTTATTTAATTATAATGGTATACTTTTGGAATGAAAGACTGGTATACTTTTCGGTTGAAATAAACAGTTAATTTTTATACCATTTTAGGCAAGATAAAAAACTAGTTAATTTTTATGATTTATAACCGAAATCCAAAAGTCTATGGTTTTTACGTAAATAAATCAGTTTACTTTTTATTTTCTTTGTTATATACAAAAAACAAAAAAATGAGAATAGCATTTATTTTTATAACTTTTTTTATTAATACGCTCGTATTGTCACAAGAAGAAGTTACAGAATTTAAAATCACCCCTGAGGGATTTAATGGTTATATAGTAAAACATTTTGGAGACAAGGATACATCTGATATATTTAATTCTATAAAAAAATGGAAAAAGTATAATATTCATGATACCAATAGTCCTATAAAGAGTGAAATCAAAAATGAATATCTTAATTTTCAGCTGTTTTATAGTAAAGGGTTGTCAGCAGAAAATATGAGAGTTAAGTTATATTGGGATGTTTTAATGGATGTAGAAATTAGGATAAAAGAGAAAAGGGTGCGTTTTGATATAAATATTGTTTCTATGAAAAAAAATAAAGAATTTAGAAAAAATATTTCAGATTTTGAATATTTTTCTTGGACTAATGCTTGGTCTTTTTTTAGAAAAAACAAACAACCTAGAAAAACTACACAATCATCGAGAGAAGATATTGAAAATATAGCTAATGATATTGTGAATTCTGTTAGTGGTGCCATATTGGGTAAAGTGGATACTAAGGCATCTGACTGGTAATTTTCTTTATTAAAAAAATCGAGATTATACATTTTATGGGAAAGTGTCAGTGTCAAAAATATTATAAATACAATTTATTGGTTGAAATAAGATTAAATTTTTTATCCACCTTAATTACTATAAATAAACTGCTTGCTACATTAAACAACTTCCATCTGAACCCGTAAGGTGTTTCTATTATATGTGATCTAGCAATTCTTCTTATATCAATATCTTCAATTTTTTCAATTACACTATTTATCTTGTTGTCTAATCCTCTTTCCTTTACTTCTTTTTCAGAAAGTTTGCGTTCTTTTATTTTTTTTTCTTGATTAATGTTTAAAGGGTATGTAATCTTAATAACATTTTTATCAGAACACACATGGGAATAAGATTTTCCTAAGAATATCGATAATAAACATAACAGTATTAAAAAAATCTTCATCGTTTTATAATTTAATAGACTAGAAACTAAATAAGTATATTAATCCTTTTATTATAAAACGTTTGTTTTCGTAAAAACCCAACCCTCTAAACGAATTTTAACTTTTATTTATATGTTGTAAGAAAAAACCTCATAAATATTACCGAACTAATATCTTATTTAGTTATATAAAAAACACCTAGCTCTAACAGATAGATACTAGGTGAAGTTTATAAGGTAATTAAAGGGCTAATTACTTTGTTTTAATAAATTAAACATTGAAGTGGTTTAATGCTTTTTTATTTATCCTCTTATAGCGTAATGAATATCATACTATTCAGAAATAATTATAAAAAAGTAAAGTTTATAAAAGTATTAATTGAAAAATATTTCGAGGCTAATAAATAAATTAGAAATCAATACAATAGAAATTAAAATTATAATTCCATTGTCTATAGAATTACTCTTTAATTTAGCAACTTTAATAGGGGTAGTTTTTGTTTTCATAATTATTTTTTTTTTTGAAACTTGTTCAAAAGTAATTTCATTGTAAAAAAAACAACTTAAATCTATTTTAAAATTAATTAATAATACCGACATAACACGTTTATAATCGATTAAAAGCTGTTGTTTCCAATAATCGGCTCACATAAATATTCTGGGGATTAGGCAAAAAGTTTTTCCATTCTAAAGAGAAAAAATTTCACATCAACTACCCCTCTTAAGTTTGCTCTAAACAACTTTATCTTGGAGTTAAAAGATTCTGCATTTGCATTTGTATGTCTTTTTATAAAGAAATTCAAAATAGTTTCTAAGTGATAATTTAAACTGTTAACCACGGTATTAAAGACTGTCATATTTAGAAGCTTTGTTTTTTGCATCCAGTTTATTATTTTTTCTTTTGCTATTTCTCTAGAGGTTTCTTCATATATGTTTCTAAACTCAAGGGTGTGCTTGTATGCCTGATATAAAAGGGGATAATTTTTAAATAATAATTCAGCTCTTATCTTTTGGTTTTCTGTCCATTGGTTAGGTTTTTTAGCAATAATATAACGGCTTCTTGCTAATAATTGCTTGGGAGAATCCTCATTATCAAAACTAAATGGAATGTATTTTAACCCTTGTTCTTTTGCAATTTTGATTGCTTGATTCTCTTTTTCTATTTCCTCCCACCTGTATTTTATTCTTAAATGTTGCAGGGCTTCCATTATTAGTTTTACAACGTGGAAACGATCTGTAACCAAGTAACATTCAGGAAAACACATTCTTGAAGCCAATTGCATATTGTTTGCCATATCAAGGGTTATTTCCTTTACCAATTTTCTTTTATCTAATGGAATTTTGTTTAAAACACCAATAATATCTTGACTTTTTGTGCCCTTTATAGAGGCTACTAATGTTTTTTTCTTTCCTCTTCCATTTTTGTTGGTGACAAAGGTATAGAGTTCTCCTTTAGACAGACTCACTTCGTCGATGCTTAAATGTTCTCCAATGTTTTCAGGATAAATTAAATAATCTTCGGAGTGACTTAACTGTTCCCAGTCCTTAAAACCACTGATTTTTTTCTTATAATGGCGTTGCAACAAATTGGCTTTAACACCGTAATAACTAGATATTTTACTTATTGTATCTTCTCGAGTCTCTACCTGTATCTTTTAAAAAATCTGAAAGTTCAATGGTTAATTTTGAACCCTCAGCTATAATAGAATAATCACTTTTTACTTCTTTTGATTTGTCGACCTTATTACGCCACCTTCGCCTTCTTATACATAAATAAACTGCTTTACCTCTTATGGGAAAGTCTTGTATTTGTTTCCTGTCATAAAAACCTTTGGACTCATATTCAAAAGACCTATATTCTTTGGGGATTATGTTTTTCTCATCTAAATAGATATAAAAACAGTCTTGCTTAGTTTGTAAATTGCCCAATTCTTTAAAATCAACAATATCAAAATGAGTTAATAGTCCTTCTGGCAAAATTGAAGAAATTATTGAAAAATTCATTCCATTTTTTAAAACTAACTGACGTTCTGACGCATGCTGACCCCCTAAAAAAGAGATAATACCATTTACACATTGAATATACTGGAAAAGGCTTCTAGATATATTTGATAGCCTGTAATTGATTTAACTAATTGTTCTTCAATTTGTTCCAATAGACTATCTATTTTGGTTTCTAATATTTCTAAGGTGTCGTATATTTTCATAGCCGTTTTATCTTTCATCCATTGCCACACCTTTTCTGCAGGGTTTAGTTCAGGGCAATATGGAGGAATTGGAAGTAGTACTATATTTTTAGGTAGTATAACATCTTTAGTAGAATGGAAAGCTGCATTATCTATAACAAGAATCTTAAGTTCATCCGGTTTATGTCTACTAAAATCTTGTAAATACTTCACAAATAACTCCTTACAAACCACATCGGTTGTCATACAAAAGCTCTCTCCTTTAATTGGAGAAAAACTTCCCCATAGCCATTTATATTGGTAACTGTGCTTATATTTACTAATGGGCTTTACTCCTTTTGCTGTAATTACTTTTTTTTGTTTAGTAATTAATCCGAACCGACTTTCATCTTCGAAATAAAGGTTTACCGTTGTTATGGTATCATTATCTAGCTTATTGTTAATTTGCTTAAGGGTCTGTTTTAAGTTTT
>CAVYIL010000097.1:0-24291 GCA_963768325.1 uncultured Flavobacteriaceae bacterium
GATATACTGGTGCAAGCTGACCCCCCTTCCAGCATGGATCAAAAAGTCGAAAAACTAACTGACGTTCTGACGCGCATGCTGACCCCCTAAAAAAGAGATAACATAGCAAAATAGGTTAGCGATTTTAGTATGAGTCTGTTGATGATTCTGGAGTAAGTTGACCCCTTTATGCTATAGGATTTATTTTATTCTGGAGTAAGTTGACCCCCATAGTTTCGATGGATGTTAAATTTATTCTAGATTAAATTTTCCCTATTAAGTTATTTCTAATAAGTTCTTGATTTTGTTTTTATTAGATGATTAATACTATAGTAATCATCAAAAGATAAGTTATGGCAGGAAAACCCAAACGTATGAGTCTTGTTAAACAAATATTAAGAATGCACAATCTAGGAAAAGGCTATAAAAGTATAGCCCGCTCACTGAGTATCAGTAAAAACACGGTAAAGAGTTATATTTCTAGGGTGCTTATCAGTGGTATTCCTATTTCAGAACTGCTTTTATTGGAAGATCCCGAACTAGAAAAATCTTTATTATCTGGCAATCCAGCCTATAAAGATGCTCGTTATGAGCCTATAAAAGAAAGGTTGGTTTATTATAACAAAGAGCTTACAAGAGTTGGAGTCACCCGCATTACCCTATGGGAAGAATATAAGTCTGATTTTCCATTGGCACATTATAGTTACAGTCAATTTTGTGCCTTATTACGACAATATCAATTTAGTAGTAAGCCTTCCCTTGTGTTTTGGAACATTTTGTTGGAGATAAACTATATATTGATTTTGCAGGTAAGAAGTTATCCTACATTGCATAGGGATACTGGAGAGGAGATTTATGTTCAAGTCTTTGTTGCTTGCTTACCTACTCAGACTATAGTTTTGCAATGGCAGTTCCTAGTCAAAAAATATCAGATTTTATATGGGCATTACAAAGCTGTTTACAGCATATAGGAGGTGTCCCCCAGACTTTAGTTCCCGATAATTTAAAATCTGCTGTAATCAAAGCAAATAGATATGAGCCAACTATTAATCAAGTTTTGGAAGATTTTGCTAATCATTATGGAACAACAGTAACACCAGCTCGTGTTAGAAAGCCAAAAGATAAAGCTCTTGTAGAGAATCAAGTAAAACTCATTTATAGTCGAGTATATGCCAAACTACGTAATCAACAATTCTTTGATTTATCTTCTTTAAATAAAGCTATTGGAGAAAAAATGCAAGCGCATAATCAAACCCGAATGCAACGTAAAGACTATTCAAGGGAAGAAAAGTTTTAGCTCAGGAGCAACATACCTTAAAAGAGTTGCCAGATCAAGATTTTGAAATTAAGTATTATAAGAGTCTTAAAGTAGCTAATAATAATCATATTTATCTAAGTGAAGATAAGCATCATTATAGTGTTCCTTACTCCCATATAGGTAAGCAAACAGCGGTAATATATACCAGAACACTAGTGAAAGTATTTAGTGATGGAGAATTAATTGCAGTACATCCTCGAAGCTTAAAAAAGGGAGGGTACACTACTAAAAAAGAACACTTATGTTCTGAGCATCAATACTATAAAAAACGTAGTCCAACCTATTATTTACAAAAAGGCTATGAACATTCAGAAACGGTATACCAATACATTCAAGCCATATTCAAACAAGATATCTATCCAGAACAACTCTACAGGACTTGTGAAGGTATTTTAAATTTATCAAAGAAAACAAATAGATCAGAATTCTTACAAGCCTGTGAAATAGCAATAGAGAATTCTAATTATTCATACACCTTCTTAAAAAAAATATTAGAAAACAAAATGACTAAAGACAACCCTGATACTGCCATTACAAAACCCTTACCAAAACACGCAAACATTAGAGGAGCAAATGCTTTTAAATAATTAATTAATTAGTAATACATTAAACATCAAATTCTATGACAAAAATTGAAAATCAAATTAAAGAACTACGACTACTAGGAATGGCTACTAGTTGGAATGCCCTTTTGGAAACAAAGCAACATTACGAATTATCTTTATCTGAAGGCTTGGAAATACTATTACAAGGGGAGAAAGAAGATAGAATAAACAGACGTTTTGAAAGACTTAAGAAGAGGGGCTAAGTTTAGATATAGTGCCACAATAGAAGAATTAATTTATGAGATACTCGAGGGCTTAATAAGTCTCAAATAACAGAATTAGCTACGGGAAACTATCTAAACAAAGGAGAATCTATACTTATTACTGGGGCTACTGGGTGTGGGAAAAGTTTTGCTGCATCTGCTTTAGGACATAGAGCCTGTTCTCAGGGAATAGCAGTATTATATTTTAATATTCAAAAATTATTACTTAATATAAAAATGGCAAGAATTGATGGGAATGTATTTAAACTATTTGATAAAATAGCTAAAGCAGGATTACTTATACTTGACGATTTTGGATTAGCACATTTAGATAAAAAACAACAAATGGATTTAATGGAAATTATGGAAGATAGACACGCAAAAAAAGCAACTATAATAGTAAGTCAACTACCAATTACGGCTCTGTTGCAAATTTTCATTTTAGTCTATTCATTGACTTTTTGTGATTTGTAAAATTTTGTTTAATAGTGTTTTAAAAATCAAGGATTTGTGTTTTTTTATCAAAAATAAAAATTTGCAACAGAGCCAAATTATTTATTTCCCACCATTTGCTTGTAAATCCGTAATACATTGAGAATCTAGAAATGGAATTTTGTTTCCAGATATTTCTAATACTTTATTGCCAAACTCAATGGAAGATTCCATTAAACAACCAGTACTATTACAATGACCTTTTGCCTCCATATTCTCATGATTAGATTGCGCTTTAGAACCAATATTAACAAGTCCCAGTAAGTGAGAAAATTCATGGGTAAGTGTAGCTGACTCAATAGTAGAAATAGAAGGAGAATCAGGGTTAAAACTCAGGTTACGCACCGTTTCTTCGTAGATAACCATAGATGTATTTAGGTAAGAAGAACCAAGGGTTATTTTAGAAGTAGTGTCCTCTATATTCCTACCATCAGCAAAATAAATAAATACAGTAATCTCGTTATCGGTATTAAATTTTGTTCTTGTAGAATTTTCAATTTCTAAAATTTCTTTAGTAGTAAATGGTGCTAATTTAGAAGAAGTAACAGACCGTAAATTAATTGTTATTCCATCAGGTTTAAAGAGGCGTGCATTCAGAAAATCTCTAAAGTAATCAATCGCCTCTGTAGTAGGTTCAAAACCCTTAACAGATACGACTTCAACTACTAAACTTTTGTATTTTTTAGCACTTAATAAATCATGCGCAGAATCACCAAGGGATAGTCTATTAATGTTCTTAGGAGAATTCAAAGCGTTATCATCATCCGAACAACCTATGAAAATCAAAGTACTAAAAAGTAATAGACAAAAGGATTTAGCAATTGGCATGAGTATAATTTTTTAGTTTGGTTATAAGCCTATTAAGTTTACTTTTTGAAGGACGTTTTTTTAAAGCTCAAAGATTATACCTCAAAATGTTAATTTATACTAAAAAATCAAATACTAGTAGAAGCAATACTAAGTTTTGCTAAAAAATCGTTGTCATTTCCCTCTAAAATTAATTCACAATGAAAACCATTAGCATTTGCTGCGTTTTGTAAAGTATTGTAATCAATATATAACCAATCAAACCAATCAGATTCGATATCTTTATATTTAAGTTTATATTGTATCTCGCCATAATACCCCAAAGCAGCATCAACCCAAAAACCTCCATCATCGTCAATAAATAGATAAGAAATATCAGAAGAATCTATTAAAACTTGACCATTAGGTTTAAGCAGTTTTTTTATATGCATAAAAAACCGATCAATATAATTCAGTTTACCAATTATCCCACTCCCGTTCATTAAAAATAGGATTGAATCAAATTTTTCGTTTTCTAAATCAAAAACATTTTGAACAGCAGAATTTTTAATTCCCCTTTGCTTACATACGTTTATTGCTCCCTGAGAAATATCGATAGCTTTAACATCAAGATTTCGCTTATTCTGAAGGTATAAACTATGGCAACCCGCACCACACCCTACATCTAGTGTTTTTCCATAAGACAATTCCAGTGCTTTTTGTTCTATCTTTGGCATATTGTCAAAATTTCGAAAGAGGTAAGAGATAGGGATATTATCATCTTTAAAATCAGGAGATTGAACAATAATATTTTCGGGATATTTATTATTATGAAAATCTAAAATTGCTTGTCCAAAAATGTCTTTTCCCATTCGTTTAATCGTTTTTAATTAGAATTGTTTTATAAAATTCTCTAAATACTTTTTAAAACTTACTTTTGCCAAATGCAAGAAATTATAAATCAACTGCCAAAACTCGCCAAAGATAAACATAACGAGAATAAAAAGTTCTTTGTAAAGCTTAAAAAGAAGCCTCCTAAAGACTTAGATCTCATCATGGAAGATTTACACGCAAAAGAGTTTCAAAAAACAGATTGTTTAGAATGTGCTAATTGTTGTAAAACGACAGCAGCACTATTTACAGATAAGGACGTAGATAGAATTGCTAAACATCTAAAAATGAAATCTCAAAATTTTGAAGAACAATATCTTAAAATAGATGAGGATGGTGATTTAGTTATGAAGGAAACACCTTGTGCTTTTCTTGCTGCAGATAATTATTGTTTGATTTATGATGTAAGACCCAGAGCTTGTCAGGAATACCCACACACTAATCGAAAAAAATTTCATCAAATTTCAGATGTAACCATGCGGAATGTAGCAATATGTCCAGCAGCATATAATATTGTAGAAACAATGAAAACTTTAGTTTCGTTAGAACATAAAACTAACAAAAAAAAATAGAGTAATGAACCCAAAAGTAGAATATACACCCTAGCATTATATAATTAATTTTTATGCTTATCCGCAAGGTTCCCCAAGATAATTCCATCTATGTGATACAGCAGCCACTAACAATCTATCGAATAGGTTGTCAAAGTGACATCTGTTGAACTTATAACAGAATTCGTTCAGGTAATTCTGTAAAAAATCATCGTCTATTCTATGGTGTAGATCTAAACAGTAATCGTTTTGCGTTACTTATGGCAGTATGAACCCACGGAAGAACCTTTATAGCATTCTTTTTTGGTATTACTTTGGAATCGATTTCAAAATCTTGATCCAAATCTACATAGCTCGTAGATTTATCCGATATAATCTTTGTACCTTTCTCTACGGACTCTTTTATTGCATTGGTCACTTCTTCCTTTTTTAGGGATTCTATAACTTTCATTTTTAAATACCCTACTTATTTTTTCTTTCCATGCTTTTTGGGATTGTGATTTTTTTTAGCATCTCGTGATTCAATACTCACCAAAACCGTTGTTTAGCGTTGACTACCACGTTCCCGTTTTAAAGGTTCGGGTTTATCCCTTGTGATGGAAATTGTATCAAAGAAACCTTCGTCAAGCTCTATCTCCTCATTAAGTTGATACGCTTCGTCCCTAAGTCCCATTACACTTCGTAGTTTATGTACCATTGCCCAAATGGGTTCGTATCGCTTATGACCTAATTGACGTTGAATCTCCTTAGTTGAAAAAGATTTCTTAGTGCTTGTAATAAGATGCATAGCTATGAACCAATACTGGAACGATAGCTTACTGCCATGCATTACCGTTCCACTTTTAAGAGTAGTTCGGTGCTGACATTTTTTACATTCCCATTGCTCACGATTCTTTTTCCAATAATGTGAAGTATTTCCACATTTATTGCAGGTAATACCTTTCTTTAGCCTGTATGATTTAAATGCTTCTCTACAGCTTTGTTCATCAGGAAAGTGCTTTGTGAATTCTATTAATTTCATAATTTAAAAATACGAAAAAACTAATAGGGAAACAAAAGGATAAGCATATTAATTTAAAATATATCTTTAATTTCAGTTCTCAAAAAAGACACTTTCTTAGATAAGAAGTGGTTTAAATTCTCTTATTTATAAAGTAAGTATCGTGATCTAATTTTTTTAAATTTTTCTAAATCAGAAAGCCACGTTTTTCTAATCTCCCTATAAGTATATCCTTGCTCTATTTGTAATTGAAGTTTTTTTGTTCCGGCATGTATGGTAAAAGATTCCGAATTAAAAAAAGTTTCTTTGTTTTTAGTGCTTTGGTATGCTTCAATAAGCCATTCTAGGTTCAAAGTACTTAAGCGATTCGTTTGTCTTAAATCTTTAGCATTACAAACTAATCCTTGATGTTTTGGATGTTTAGATCCAAAATTAGGTTGGGGGGTGTAATTGAAATTATATCTATCCTTGGGTAAGTCAGGAGAACCAAAAACCTGAAACTGCATTTCAGTACCACGTCCGGCATTTATAGACGTGCCTTCAAAAAAACCAAGACTAGGATATAAATTAATAGCTTTGTCATTTGGCAAATTAGGAGAAGGTCGTATAAATAAACTATAAGGGGTATTATGGGTGTAATTTTTCACGGTAATAATTTCAAGATCACACTTTAGTTCATTACCTAACCACCCTTCGCCATTAACCATTTTAGCATATTCTCCGATAGTCATTCCATGTACAACAGGAATAGGATGAACACCTACAAAACTAGAATGTTTCTTTTCTAAAGTGGGTCCATCTATATAATGACCATTAGGGTTCGGGCGATCTAACACCAAAAGAGGTATTTTATTTTCTGCACAGGCTTGCATCATATAATGGAGTGTAGAAATATATGTATAGAATCTAACCCCCACATCTTGTATGTCAAAAATTACAATATCAATTCCTGATAATGCTGATGCAGAAGGCTTTTTGTTTTTACTATATAAAGAAATTATAGGCAAGCCTGTTTTAATATCTTTCCCGTCATCAATCCATTCTGCTGCATCAGATTCTCCTCTAAACCCGTGTTCGGGAGCAAATACTTTTTTAATATTGACATGTAATGATAACAAAGAATCAACCAAATGTGTATAGCGTATTTTTCTGAATGAATTAGTAGTATCTTTATTATTAAGAGAATAATAAGGATTTTTGAAAATCACAGATGTTTGATTCCCAACAATAGCTACATTTTTGTTTTTCAGAATGGGTAAATATAAACTAGTCTGATTGGCTCCAACAAGTAGTAATTCAGTTGTTTTAATTTTATTTACCTTCTTTTTTTTAATATCAGTTTGTTTTTCTACTACCGATGGGTTAATTTGAGAAATTACTTTAGATTTGTTTCCACAGGAAATAAAAACTATAAAAAGGGATAATAAAAGTGTATTTTTGAATGAATTTCTGATAAAAACCATAAACAATCTTGAATTTCGAGTATTTTATTGCCAAACGCCTTATCAAAGGTAAGAAATATACAAGTAGTGTGTCTACTTCAATCATAAAAATAGCAATTATTGCAATTGCTATAGGGATGGTGATGATGTTAATTACAATAGCTACAGGCGTAGGATTACAACGTAAAATAAAGGAAAAAGTTACCGTATTTAATGGACATGTGGTTATATCTAGTTATGATAATAATAATAGTGCAGAGTCATCGATTCCTATTAAAAAGAATCAAGATTTTTATCCCGATTTTAATGATGTAGAAGGTGTAATTCATGTTCAGGGAGTAGCTACTAAGTTTGGGATAATCAGAACAGAATCAGATTTCGAAGGAATTGTGGTAAAAGGTGTAGGAGAAGATTATGATTGGAATTATTTCAAAGAGTATTTAAAAGAAGGAAAGATTCCTGATTTTCAATCATCGCACAAAGAAAATAACGAGATATTAATCTCTCAGTACATAGCTAATAGACTAAACCTTAAGCTAGGAGATAAAGCTACAACCTATTTTCTAAAAAAAAATGCATCTGCTAAATCTAAACCAAATATTAGATCTTTTAAAATTGTGGGGGTGTATAACTCTGGTTTTCAGCAATTTGATGAAACTTTTCTTTTTGCTGATATTAGACATATTATAAGAATGAATAAATGGGAACCTGATGAGGTAGGTAGTTTTGAAGTATTCATAGATGATTTTGACCAAATCGATCAAAAAGGTATAGAAATCTATGAAAGCATACCGCCCACGTTAGAAAGTCAAACAATTGCTTTGAAATATAGTAACATTTTTGAATGGCTAAAGTTGTTTGATTTGAATATCATTGGGATTATCGGAATTATAATTCTGGTAGCAGGGATAAATATGATCACTGCCTTATTAGTCCTTATTTTAGAAAGGACACCAATGATAGGAATGCTAAAAGCTTTAGGGTCTAATGATCATCAGATTCGAAAAATATTTTTATTTAATGCTGCATATTTGATTTTAGTAGGTCTTTTTTGGGGGAACCTTATAGGTGTAGGATTACTAATAATTCAGGATACTTTTGAAATAATAGGGTTAAATCCAGAAACTTATTATGTAAGAACTGCACCTGTATATATAAGTATTGAATACATTATTTTACTTAATATAGGTACATTAGTACTCTGCATGATAATGCTTTTAATCCCATCTTATATTGTTTCTAAGATAACACCTGTAAAAGCTATCTATTTTCAATAAGTATTACGCTAAACTCTTATCTCATTACTAGAGATTTTAAAGTCTATGATTTGTGACTTTTTTGGTTGACAGTTTCTATTTTGAAAAAGAAAAAGATTAGCTTGTCTTTTCTTGAAGTGAAATTATATTATCTCGGGAACCTCTGATTTGTTTTTTGTGTATACTAAGCAAGTGTCATGTTTAATCAAAAATGACAGATAATGTATTTTTCAATAGAATTTTTTAATAAATCATTATGTGTATAGGTAATCCAATTTTTGAATTGTTTTTTTTGCGTAAGGTGAGTTAGTAACTGTTAAGAGAATATAAATAATATCTAGAATTAAAGTTTGAAAATATACACAGAATAAAGAGAATTTTTAGTTTATATATTGGATGTTTAGATAATTTTGTAATAAAAAAATCATAAAAGAGTACGTGTTAATAGGAATTATTATAATATTTACGTCATAATATAGGTTATTCTTTTAAGTCTAACGAAAGAAAAACAAATGAGAAAAATAAAAAGTTGTATAACTTTAATGACGTTATTACTATTGGTTTTATCAATTCAATCCTGTAATAAAGATGATGACGCGTCGTCTGTAGAAGCAAAACCGTTATCCCCAGAGGAACAAGAAAACGATAAAGAATTCGAGGAAAATACAGGTAATGCTATCACATTATATGGAATTGATGGAGAGAATATTGTTAAAATAAGAGATTACGACGTAGAGGGGGGAAATTTGGAGCTTCAAAAAGACGTAAGTAAGCATATGGAAATATGGGAACTAGTTAAAAAAATTGTTCCGTCGGATTACTTACCTAAAATTAAAGAGTTTAAAATTTATGCAGGTATCTTTAAAGAAAAAGATAATGTTGTTGCTGGATATGTAGTTCCAGATAATAGCCTGTCGGTATGGCAAATGGGTATTGCAATAGATTATGCATATCTTGGGGGATTTAATAAGAATAACAATTTAACTTTTACTATAACTCATGAATTTGGTCATATTTTAACGCTAAATAAGACTCAATTAGATGGCTCTGTGGAAAAATCTAATTGTACAAATTTTTTTATTGATGAGTTAAAAGCTTGTTCTAAAAAGGAAGCATACATAAATAAGTTTGAAAATGAATTCTGGAAAGACATATGGGGGGATTATACAAATGCTCAAAGCACTGAAAGTGGAAAAAAGGAGTTTTATGAAAAATATGAATCTCATTTTATAACGGAGTATGCTTCTTCTACCATAAAGGAAGATATAGCCGAAGTGTTTTCTTTTTTTGTGGCTATTGATGAAAAACCAATAGATAACTCGGTAAAATATTTAAAGATAAATTCTATGTACAACTATCCTGAGTTAATCTCTTTACGAAATTATATAAGAGGAAATATTAGTAAATCAAGCAAAACAAATAAAATATTTTTTGCACCACGTATTGTAAAAGTTGCAAATAGAGAATTGAAAATACACAATTGTAGATGGCATTAAAGCTGTTTTAGTAAAAGTATTCTATGAAACATTACAATTTTGTAGAGAATTACGTACTAATACATATTTGTTGTTATAAATATCAAAGAATAAATGAAAAATGCAATTCTAATTTTAGTAATGATTTTTTTATCCTGTAAATCAGTTAAATCAGAACCAGAAATACCACAACAAAATGATCTCTTAGTGTATTATAGCAAAGGTAGGTGTCTTGGTAAATGTCCTGTTTTTGATTTATGGATCTATAATAATGGATCCTTTAAGTATATAGGAGTAGATAACGTTTCTTATAAAGGTGAAATTAAAGACGTTATTCCTCCTAATGATTTAGTAGAATTAAAATATTTGATAAAGGATAATGATATTAAGTCATACCCTTTTAAAAAAGGGTATGATCTTCCTGTCACTACTTTGAGATACAATCAAGTTGAGCTTAAATACTATTCTTCTTCTGTTAAAAAAAGTTTGTTAAAATTGAATACTAAAATGGAAGAACTCGTTGATCAAATAAATAAAATATAGTTTGGTGTCATGAGTGGTTCTGTTGTAAATGTTATTTTAGGACAATATTTTTTTAAATTTTGCTACATATTTTTTTAGTTATAGTAAGTGGTGCTGGTGCTAGACAAACTTCGCTGATTTAGTTTCTGAAAAATACCATTTTCTTTTGCGGCAAATTCCGTAAAGGAAATGGTATAAGTTTTGAAGCAGATAAAAGTATGGTGTGTTAAAACAATTGAAAAACACCTCCAAAAGTAATGTTTTGTTGTAAGAAAAAGAAATGTTGTTCCGCCTTATCACTTTTACTTTTTGTTGTTCTAATATTAGGTAAATCGATAAAACCCCCTTTTAATTCTGCTTGAATAAAGAAGTTTTTGAAAAATGTAAGATTTATACCACTTTTTATAGAGATGCCATATCCTGCAAGATGAAATTCATCGTGTCTCTGTTTATCAAGTATTCTTGCATTCGTTTTTGGTAATAGGGCTCCAAAGCCTATCCCTTCAGTTAAATTTAATTGAAATTTATCGGGGTTTAATCCTATGTAATCTCCTAAGTTATCTACGCGGGCAATTTCTAAGTTAATATAATTTAATCCATCTGTATGTTCAAATTCAACAAACTCCTCATAAAGAATAGTGTCTCTATTGTCATATTTTCCATTAAATAAGGTTATACCATTTTCTTGATCAGAAATATTAATAACTCCAGATATTTTGGCTATCTGAAATTGTGTCATTACATATTTCATATGATCTAAACCAAGAGAAATATTCCAATTGTCATGGAAGTAATATCCTAGTCTTGCATTTGTTTGCGGAATAGTAAGGTGACCTGGATGTATATATTTTAAGGTTACCGGTGTTACTCTATCTGTTGCTTTAGCATCATGAATTGTAAAATCATAATTGTTTCCAGAGAAGTGAATGTCAGAATTGCTATATTGCGATATATTCCAGCCCCAATAGAAATATACTTTTCCTTTGTTACCAGTTTTAGTTCTTTTTGTTGCTTTAGAATTATTTATAGTATCTATCTGGGTTTCTTGGGATAGTAGTGCACTTGTTTGTAATACAAAAATTATCCAAAGAAAACTTAGTTTGGTTGTTTTCTTGTACAAAATATATGGGTTAGGGGTATTGATTATAACGATTTTAATTGTTTATTCATCTAAAATATTTAAACTGTAGCTAAAAAACTTACTTTTATTATCGTGTTTTGTGTTATTTAATCTATTAAGCACTAATAAATCAGCTGTAAGGTGTTTTTTTTGGTTTGCATCATAATTGGTTTATTGTTTGCTTTATTTTGGTTAGATTAGTTAATAGTTTATCTAAATGATCAAGATGTAGCATGTTTGCACCATCGCTTTTAGCATTAGCAGGGTCAAAATGAGTTTCGATAAATATGCCGTCAACTCCAGTAGCAATTCCAGCACGGGCAATAGTCTCTATCATATTTGGTCGTCCTCCAGTAACTCCACTAGATTGATTGGGTTGTTGTAGAGAATGGGTAACGTCTAATATCGTTGTTGCGTATTGTTTCATAGTAGGGATTCCTCTAAAATCTACTATCATATCTTGATAGCCAAACATGGTTCCCCGATCCGTGATCATAGCATTATTATTACCGCTATCCTTTAATTTTAGAACAGCATGTTGCATTGCCTCAGGACTCATAAACTGTCCTTTTTTTAGGTTCACAGTTTTTCCCGTTTTAGCAGCAGCTACAACAAGATCTGTTTGTCTAACCAAAAAGGCAGGGATTTGTAAAATATCTACATATTCAGCTGCAAGATTTGCTTCTTCAATTTCATGAATATCCGTAACTGTAGGGATTTCGAATGTTTCCCCAACTTTACGTAATATTTTTAAAGCTTTTTCATTTCCAATTCCTGTAAAACTATCAATTCTACTCCGGTTTGCCTTTTTAAAAGAGCCTTTAAAGACATAAGGGATTTTAAGGTCAGAGGTTATTTTTACTATTTTTTCGGCAATACGTAACGCCATTTCTTCCCCTTCGATAGCACATGGTCCTGCTAGAAGAAAGAAATTTTTAGCTTCCAGATTCTTAAGGTTTGGAATGTTATTTAGTTCCATTATGACTTCATTATTATCGGACAAATATAGCTGATTTATCCTAAATGGTTCCTTAATGATTTTATAAACCTTCCTATTTAATTTAATATTCAGAATAATTTGGTGTTTTTATGTATTTGTAAGGTGTTAATTGTTTTTATAATCAGTATTTAGTAATGAAATAATCAGAATTGTTAAATACTGTTGATTAGTGCAAGGTGTATCTTGTGTATAAAAATGTATAGCGCTTTATTTCTACTTCGATTCTCAATCCGAAAGTATTTTTTAGATTTCTCATTTTAAGGCTTTTAAAATAAAAAACGAATTGTGTACAACCTGTCAAAATATCTTGTACATTTGCAGGCTTAAAAATCAGGCTAATATGACAGCTATTAAAAATATTGCAATTATTGCTCACGTAGATCACGGAAAAACAACCTTGGTTGATAAAATTATGTATCATTGTCAGTTGTTTCGTGAAAATGAAAATACAGGGGATTTAATCTTAGATAATAATGATTTAGAACGAGAAAGAGGTATTACAATTACTTCTAAAAATGTATCTGTTATATATAAAGGTACAAAAATAAATATTATTGATACTCCTGGTCACGCCGATTTTGGTGGTGAAGTAGAACGTGTTTTAAATATGGCAGATGGAGTATTGTTGTTAGTTGATGCTTTTGAAGGACCAATGCCACAAACTCGTTTTGTTTTGCAAAAAGCCATTGATTTAGGGTTAAAACCTTGTGTGGTTATAAATAAAGTGGATAAAGAAAACTGTACTCCAGAAGAAGTGCATGAAAAGGTATTTGATTTAATGTTTGAATTAGGTGCAGAAGAGTGGCAATTGGATTTTCCAACGGTTTATGGTTCTGCTAAAAATAATTGGATGAGTGATGATTGGAAAAACCAAACGGATAATATCGAGCCTTTATTAGATATGGTAATTGAGCATATTCCTGCTCCAAAGTTAGAGGAAGGAACTCCACAAATGTTAATTACATCTTTAGATTTTTCTTCTTTTACTGGTAGAATTGCGATTGGACGATTAGCAGAGAGGTGTATTAACAGAGGGTTTACAGATTTCTTTGGTAAAAAGAGATGGTTCAATAAAGAAAACCAAAATTAAAGAACTTCATATTTTTGAAGGTTTAGGTAGAAAGAAAGTAGAAAAAGTAGAGGCTGGTGATATTTGTGCTATTGGTAGGTTTAGAAGGTTTTGAAATTGGGGATACTGTTGCGGATATAGAAAATCCAGAAGGGTTAAAAACTATTGCGATTGATGAGCCTACTATGAGTATGTTATTTACTATAAATGATTCGCCTTTTTTTGGTAAAGATGGAAAATTTGTAACATCTAGGCATATAAAAGAAAGATTAGAGAAAGAATTAGAGAAAAATTTGGCTCTAAAGGTTAATAAAACGGATAGTGCTGATAAATTTATAGTTTTTGGTAGAGGAGTATTACACTTATCTGTACTTATAGAAACGATGAGTAGAGAGGGTTATGAGTTACAAATAGGTCAGCCTCAGGTTATTATTAGAGAAGTATGATGGTGTTAAGTGTGAGCCGATCGAAGAATTAACTATTGATTTACCAGAAAGTGTATCTGGTAAGGCAGTAGAAATGGTTACTATGCGAAAAGGTGAAATGCTTAGTATGGAAGCAAAAGGGGATCGTATGGTTTGCAAATTTTTGATTCCTTCTAGAGGTATTATCGGTATGCGTAACCAATTATTGACAGCAACTGCTGGAGAAGCTATAATGGCTCACCGTTTTAAAGAATACCAGCCATTAAAAGGAGATATTCCAGGAAGAATTAATGGATCATTAGTGTCTATGGAAAGAGGTTCTGCTATTCCTTATTCAATTGATAAATTACAGGATAGAGGTAAGTTTTTTGTAGATCCAGGAGAAGATATTTATGAAGGTCAGGTTATTGGAGAAAATTCAAGGGGGGATGATATGGCTGTAAATATTACAAAAACTAAGAAGATGTCCAATGTGCGTTCTTCTGGAGCAGATGATAAGGCTAAAATTATTCCTGCTATTAAATTTTCTTTAGAAGAGGCTTTAGAATATATTCAAAAAGATGAATACGTAGAGGTAACACCAAGTCACTTACGATTAAGAAAAATATTCCTTACCGAGGTTGAGCGTAAGAGAAATAAAATTGTATAATTATTTATAGAGGTGGTTTAAGCTTTTTTTAATTCGCTATAAAAATGTTGTTTTTTGGCAGAAATAAAAAAAGTATAAATCGCTTCATAGAATAGTTTTTTAAAAAAATCCCGAATTAATTCGGGATTTTTTATAAAAACTATCTGGGTGACTCAGGACAACTAGGTTTTTGGGGTCAATACTATTCAGGAACGTATTCGCTGCATTTTTTTTGTTTTTAAACTGTGTTAAATGTAGCTAGTAAAGCTTACCCGCTTTGTAATATCAATTTAATAATAGATATTACTTAAATTTGTCAAAAATCACTTAACAAAATATTGAAGTGTTTTAAAATTTTTTCAATTTGCTATAAAAATGTTTTTTTACTTAATTTTTTGTAGTTTTATTACCTCATTAAGCTGCTATGAAGTGCAAAAAAACACTTCAGTCGAGTGAAAAATAACTGTTTTCTAGCTAGAGTCAAAAAGGTTTAAGCCACTTCATTATATAAAAGCCAATTAGTTGAAATTGTCAGAAATTTTGTATTCTTTAATTGCTCTTTGTTATTTTATACTATAAATAACAAATATTCAGAATACTGCACTATATAATTGTTATATTGAGTAATGATAAGTCTGTTGGTCGAAATATGAGTAAATTTCTTTTTACTTTACTCTAAATATAGTGAAATTATTTGAGATATTAAAATTAATTTAACTGATTATGTTTCTGTAAATGAATGAATTTGGTATAAAAGAAAGTCTATACACTATAAAGGATTATAAAAATGAAGATCATTTTATATGGGATGATTTTGTAAAGGTATCCAAGAATGGAACTTTTCTTTTTCAGAGGGGTTTTATGGATTATCATTCGGATAGATATAATGATTTTTCACTTTTAATTTATTCTAATAATAATCTTGTGGGGTTGTTTCCTGCTAATCAAACGGGTAATCAAATATTTTCTCATCAAGGATTGACCTATGGTGGGCTTATTTTAAAAAATAGTATTGGTGGGAAAAAAGTAAGGCAAATTCTTTTGGAAATAGTTGGTTATTATAAGAAAAGGGGTATTGACTCGATAAATGTTAAATCTATACCTGTTTTTTATCATAATAGATCGTCAAGAGAGTTTGAATATTTTTTATCTGATTTAGGTGCTATTGTTTATAAAAGAGATCTTAATCTTGCAATAGATTATAGTTTGCCTCTTAATATCAATAAAAATAATAAGTTAAGAAATTTTAATAAAAGGATAGATTTAGGGTTTCAGATAGAAGAAGTTGATGACTTAGTTCCGTTTTGGAATCAAGTGCTTATACCACGTTTAAAAGAAAAACATAATTCGAAACCGGTACATTCTATAGGGGAAATAACTTTGCTTAAGAATAAGTTTCCTGACCAGATTAAGCAATTTGTTATTAGTTTAGAGGGTAGGTTATTGGCTGGAATAACGATCTTTATAACCAAACAAGTTATAAAATCTCAATATATTGCGATTAATAAAGAAGGGGAGAAAAATAGAGCGTTGGATTTTTTATTTATTACTTTGATTAACAAATATAAGGAAGAAGGGTTTCGTTTTTTTGATTTTGGTACGGTGGTAGAAAATAATTTTGGATTGTTACAGCAAAAAGAACAGCTGGGTTGTGATATATTTATACAGGATTTTTATAGGTTAGAATTAAAATGATTTTCTTTTTTAATATAGAAATGGTATAATCACTTCATGAAATTAGAATTCAATAATTTTTGATTAGGAGTATTCTTTCCAGGTTTTGATGTATTTTTTTGCAATATTCTTATAATTATGGTGCTGTTCGATAAAGTCTCTAGCATTAAGACTGATTTCTTTAATTTTATCGGGATTTAGTATTAAAAACTCTAAGTTTTTTGCAATTTTAGTGCTGTCTGGAGTGGCGTCAATAGCAACAGTTTTATTAAGATTGTAGTGTTTTTGAAAAGCTTCTCCTGCGCCTGTAAATACTACTTTTCCCATGGACATAGATTCTAGGGCATTATACCCTTGATCGTGTGCGTGCGTTTGATCTAATACGATATGAGCTTTTAGAAATTGTTTTATATATTCGCTATATGGCAAATCACGAGTAGTCATAATTTCAATCTTATTGGGGTATTTTTCCTGTATAATTTTTAAAGCTTCTTCAAAATATCGGTTTCCTTTTTTGATATAATTACCTGTGTTAATCCCATGAAATATCTTGATTTTACCTTCTGTGGATAGAGGGATGTATTTAATCTCATCAATGTTAATAGCATTGGGTATCAGTGGGAGGGTTTTAAGGTTGTTCTCATAGGCTATTTTATACTCTACACTTGCTGGTATGACAGCTTTAATGTTTTTAAATACAAAATCATGAAGTCTTTTATGATTTTTTGATATGTATTTTAAAGTGTGTTTGTATTTTTTTGTAAGTTTTTTGTCATTTAATAAAGGGCTTATGGTGCTGTAAGGAAATTTTTCAGAAAGTAAATAAGATATATAGATAAAGTCATCACCGCATGCAGAGAGAAAAACATTTTTATTGTTACGAAAAATGAAATCTAATATTTTTTTTTCAAAATAGGGAGTTATGTTAATGGGGGATTCGTTAATAAATTGTACGTAGTCGTAATTAGTGAGTTTATTTTTGTGTTTGATAAACCTAAAATAAGTTTCTATCGAAGCTATATCAAATTTGGTAAGTAGGTAAATAGCATGTCGAATTTTATTGGCTAAGAAATTATTTTTAATAAGTAATGAATCGGTATTGATGTCTATCGGGTATTTTTTGAAATTATCCCCATTTCCAATAATAATTACTTGATGCCCATTTTTAATTAAACCTTCTTTTAGTGAGTTGTGAAGTCGACTATATTCTCCAACAAGTAATATTTTCATATAGCATATTTTTGGGTTATATTGCAAAAATATATGGTTTTAGCTACAAATTGTTGTTTAAAAATATAATATTTGTGTTAAAATCTATTTTATTTGTATATATTTTAAAATGAGATTGTTGTGTTTTTTTAAGGATGAAGAATGGATTAAATATGTTGCTAATTATTAATAAAAAATGACAGATAGTAAATTACTTATACCTTTTCTTGATCTTCAAAAAGTAAATAAGTCATATCGCGAAAAATTCAGTGCTTTATTTGTAGATTTTCTGAATTCAGGAGTTTATATAAAGGGGGGGTATGTTGCTGCATTTGAGGAAAAATATGCAGAGTATTGTGGTTCGAAGTATTGTGTTGGTGTAGGTAATGGGTTAGATGCACTAACTTTAATTCTAAAGGGATATATAACACTAGGCAAGGTTAATGAGGGGGATGAAGTGATTGTTGCAGCAAACACTTTTATAGCTACTATTTTGGCTATTGTAAATGCAGGACTAAAACCGGTTTTAGCAGAGCCTGATAAAAAAACATTTAATTTAGATGAAAATATTGTAAAATCACATATTAACTCTAAAACAAAGGTGATTTTACCTACTCACTTATATGGTCAATTGGCACCGATGTTAAAGATTAATGAATTGGCAAAGCAGAAAGATTTACTAGTTGTGTGTGATGCGGCTCAAGCTCATGGAGCTATTAACGAAATGGGGGATAATGTAGGGTGTTTATGTGATGCTACTGCATTTAGTTTTTATCCAACAAAAAATTTGGGCGCTCTTGGTGATGGTGGGGCAGTAACCACTGATGATAAGGAATTAGAAAGTGTTATTAGAAGTCTTGGTAATTATGGTACAACTTCTAAGAATAATAATGATTTTATCGGAATTAATTCTAGGTTAGATGCGTTACAAGCTGCTTTTTTGATAGAAAAATTAAAAGAGTTAGATGCCGATAACATAAAAAGGAGAAATATTGCTACGCGGTATGTTTCTGAAATAAAAAATCCTAAAATTGAATTGCCTTATTGGGATGGTACCAATAATCATGTGTTTTATGCTTTTGTGGTAAGGGTAAAGAACCGAATAGAGTTCTGTAATTATTTAAAAAGAAATCACATTGGTTACTTGATTCATTATCCAACTCCTCCATATGAGCAAAATGCATTGAAAAAATTTTTTAATACTTCTTTTCCTGTAACGGAGCAAATGCATAAAGAGGTAGTTAGTATTCCTCTCAATATAAGTTTGAATAACTTAGATATTGAACAGATTATTAAAATAATTAATGAATATTAATGAAGTTAAATTTTAATAAATTAAAGGATAATGTGTTAGTTAAGGTTAGTTCTTTTAATGCATTGGGTGTGCTAGTTAATATGGTTACGGGTTTAATAAGTTCTAAGGTAGTAGCATTGTTTTTAGGAGCAGAAGGGATGGCTTTAATAGGGAATTTGCGCAATATGCTCACATCTATTCAGTCTCTTGGGACTTTAGGGCTGTATAATGGTGTTGTAAAGTATATTGCCGAGCATAAAAAGGATAAAGAAGAGTTGATAGACATGCTTTCGACTGCATATTATTCTTGTTTTATAGCTACAATGCTTTTATCGGCTTGGTTGTATTTTGGTGCCGATTTTTGGAATGATTTAATTTTTGATAAGCAATACGAATTTAATTATGTTTTTGAGGCTATGGGTATAGCATTGCCGTTTTATTCTATCAATATTTTCTGCTTAGCGATAATTAATGGTTTTTCTAAATACAAGGATTATATTCTTCTTAATATTGTTAGTAGTATTCTAGGAATGCTTATAACACTTCTTTTAATTTGGGAGTTTAGATTAGAAGGTGCATTTATAGCTATTGTTCTTAATCCAGCAATATCCCTTTTTATTACTATTGTAATAATATTAAATCAGAAAAACTTTGCTAAGTTATTATTAGCTAGTAGAGTTTCTTTAAAATATATAAAGTGGTTAAGTTCTTATTCCATAATGGCTTTGAAATCAGCTATTGTGCTTCCTTTTATTTTGATTAGTATTAGGAGATTTATTATAGAAAGAGAAGGTGCTGCTGCTGCTGGATATTGGGAAGCTATGCTTAGGATTAGTGGGCAATATATGTTATTTGTATCTACTTTGCTGACGTTATACCTTTTGCCTAAACTATCAGAGATTAGTGGTCACAAATTGTTTAGAAAAGAAGTTTTTAATTTTTACAAAATTATTTTCCCTGTATTTATACCTATTTTTGTCATTATCTATTTATTAAGAAACTTAATAGTAAGGGTGTTATTTTCGGATAATTTTGTATTAATGGAGCCTCTTTTTTTATGGCAACTTTTGGGAGATCTTTTTAAAATAGCTTCTTTAGTAATTGCGTATCAGTTTTTGGCTAAAAAAATGTTTTGGGAATTTATAATCACAGAATTTGTTTCATTTGGAAGTTTGTATATAAGTAGTATATACCTCATAAAAGAATTTGGTTTTGTCGGAGCTTCTATGGCACATCTATTTAATTATGTTTTTTATTTAATTCTATTATTAATTGTATTTAGAAAGTCGTTTTTTGGAAAAGGGAGGCGTTTAGCTTAAAATGGTAGAGAATAAGAAAATAAAAATATGCTTAGTCGTTGATTCTTTAAGTAATGGTGGTGCAGAGCGTTCGAATGCTATACTTTCAAGAATGTTAGTAGCGTCTCAGTATGATGTTACAATCATTTGTGTTTTGGATAAGGTTAGTTATAAATATAAAGGAGAACTCATAAATCTAGGGTTATTATCTGCTTCTAAAAAAGGGATATTTAGACGGTTAACAAAGTTTAATATTGTAAGAAAAGTTTTTAAAAAGAAGAATTTTGATTTTATTATTGATTCTAGAGCTAGATCTGGTTGGGCTAAGCAATTGATTGTTAGTTGTTTTATATATAGAAAAAAACCAGTTATTTTTATAGTACATAGTTATAATCTAGGAACTTATTTTCCGAAGAATAAACTATTGGCTAGATATTTATACCAAAAATCACATAAGATAGTAGGTGTTTCTCAAGAAATAGTTGATCATTTTCAGAAAAAATATAAACTAAACAATGGTATTTGTATTTATAATGGTTTTGATCAATATTACTGGGATGATCTTTCTGTTATGGTGGTTGGAAATTTTTCGACTGAAAAGTATATATTATCTTATGGTAGGATAGTGGATGAGATTAAAAATTATAGTTTTCTAATTAAAACGTATGCTAAATCTATATTGCCATCACAAGATGTTAAGTTATATGTTTTAGGTGATGGTTCTGATAAACAAAAATTGGAAAAATTAGTAAAAGAGTATAAAATTGATGATAAAGTGATTTTTAAAGGGTATACTAGTAATCCTTTTCCGTATGTTAAGAATGCTCTGTTTACAACTCTTACAAGTAATTATGAGGGTTTTCCGATGGTGTTAATAGAGTCTTTGTCTATGGGTACGCCAGTTGTTTCTGTAGATTGTAAGTCTGGTCCATCAGAAATTATAGAAACGGGAAAGAATGGAATATTAGTGCCGTTTAATGATGAGAAAGCTTATATTGAATCGCTTAATAGAATGATAGAAGATAGAGGTTTTTATGAACAATGTTTACGTGGGACTATTTTAAGTGTTGATAAATTTAAGATCAAAAATATAAGTTTACAGTGGGAGAAATTATTAATAAAATAAAGGTAGTATGACAAAAATAGGGGATTGTAGTATTATAGAAATACCTAAAATTGATGACCCAAGCGGTAGTGTTGGAGTGGTAGAAAAAGAGGTTATTCCATTCGATATAAAAAGAGTCTTTTATTTGTTTGATGTGCCAAATGATAGGAGTAGGGGGAAACATGCTCATAAAAAGTTGTGTCAATTTTTAATAGCTTTAAATGGTAGTTTTGAAGTAGTTTTACGTGATGGAATAAGTAAAAAAAAGGTGACACTTAATAAGCCTACTATGGGATTATTAATAAAACCAGGGATTTGGAGTGAATTAAATAATTTTTCAAAAGAATCTGTTTGTCTTGTATTGGCCTCGGATGTTTATGAGGAAGAAGATTATATAAGAGATTTTAATGAATATATGTTAATTAAAAACGGAAGCAGTGATATTTATACGTTCTAAAGCCTGTTTGATAAAATAGAATTTTTTTATAATCCATCGGTTTCTGTGTAATAAAAATCGTTGTTTTAAATTAAGGTTTTTAATATCTATTTTTTTGATTAGTTCCTCCGATTCAATTTTATATCCGTTAATTTTGCAAAAAATAACCAAAGAGAATCGGTTTAAATCTAGATATTTTTTTAAAGAAGGAGAATTCTTTTCTAAATGTTCAAATTTTTGAAGTTTTAACTTGTCTTCTATTTGATTAGCTGATTTATCTAAGCTATTATCATTATTTATATTGTAGGTAGCACATATTTTTGTGCTAAATGCAATTTTATAATTTAAACCGATTCTAATCCATAAATCAGTGTCTTGTCCACATTTTATAGTAGGGTCAAAATAGTTTATTTTTTTAAAAACTGATTTTTTGATAACACAAGAACTGCTATGGAGTATTGGTTCAATGTAGCTGGAGGTAAAGTAATCTAAAAATAAATGGTTTTTGTTTTCTGGATTTTTAAAAGAATATACAGGTTTTATAGTTATGTTTTTCTTTTTTTTTAGTGACGATGTAGAGAATACCTCAGCATGGGGGAATGATGTTTTTAACTTACAAATTTCTTCAAGAAAATAAGGTTCCCAAATATCGTCTCCATCAATAAAGGCAATGTAATCGTATTTAGCCTTTTCTATCCCATAATTTCTAGCCGCTGCTGCTCCTTGGTTTTTGGTAGTATATACGTTGATTCTTTTGTCTTTGATATTATTTATAGTTTGTAAGCTTAAATCGGTAGAACCGTCATTAACAACAATAATTTCAAATTCTGGTATCGTTTGCTGTAAGACACTATTGATTGTATTTAAAATATAGTCCTGTTTGTTATAGACTGTAGTGACTATTGAAAAATAGGTTGTGTTCATATCTGATTATCGTTTTCAAAATAATACCCTAGGCGATAGAGATCAAAAAATAATAAAGAAGGTGATTCTGATAATAAATTTTTTTTAAAATAAGATTTGCTTAATTTATGGAAAAAAACAAAGAATGAACGAACTCTTAATCTTTTTATTTGATTGGCTAATAATGTAATTTTGGTGTCTTTTGGATTTAATATTTTTTTTGTAATAAAAAGTTGACGAATACCAACAGATTCTAGTGATTTTTTCAAAAAAATCTCGCTTGTTTCTAGTCCTAAATGTATTACAGGGTTATTTATGTGTGTGATTTGAATATTATTTGCTTTAGCATCTAAAGCAAATAAGATGTCCTCACATAGTATATTTGGTATTTTATCATAGAACTGAATCTTTTTAAAAGTAGATTTTTTTATTATAAAATTAGCAGTTAAAAAACTTATGTAAGGTTTTTTGGTTCTATTACTTACGGTTGCTACCTCTCTTTTATTACCATACTCCCAACGAAGAATCTGATTTTTATTTGGTTTGTTTTTTTGATAAAGAATGCCTCCGTAGATAATGTCAGAAGAAGTAGGGAGAGTATTTAAATAATTTAGAATAAAATTTTTATCATCGGGTATTACATCAGAATCAAGAAATAATAAAGTTTCAAAATTTGCTTTATGAGCTAATAAATTTCTTATAGCACTCCTACCGATGTTTTTTTCTAAACTAATTAACTTACAGAAATCAAGTTTTTCAATCGTTTTGTTTTTTTCTTTAACATCTTTGTCAGTAGATGCATCATCCGTTACTAATATTTCAAAGTTAATGTTTAGTTTTTTAAGTTGTTTGTGTATTTCATCAACCAAAGATGTAATATCGTAATTATAAGTGGGGATGAGGATAGAAATCATAATAGGATTTGTTGTAAAAAAGTAAAATAACTCCGTATATATAGATCACAATTAAAAAGGTTGTATTATACTAAACGGTAATGAGTGTCTAAATCGTATATTTGTTCCCCAAAAATAATAAATTGTTTACAAATAAACAATTTAAATATACAAGTAATAAAATTAATAGTGTTAATTTCATGCGTTTTTGTAAATACCTGTTTGTTAATTGTTTGTTGGTTTTTTGTGGTGATAATAAGAATCGGAATATAATTGTTTATAAGGTCGTTTTTAAATAGTTGAGTTTTTGTTTTTTACTGCTGTTTAAATGTTTTAGCAGATTTGATAAAGTACGAAGTAAATTTGTAATATTATAAATTTAGATAAAAAAGGAACATGTTTTTTCGTTTTATTTTCAAATTCACACCCTTATATTAGGGTGATAATTGTAAAAAGATGACAAATTTAATTAATCGTAAACAACTTGCAAATATTATATTTACCAAGCTTCAAGATAATGAAGGGTTATTAAAAAAACAATTTGAGGAGACAAGTCCTAATATAGGATGTTTTTACTTAGATGATCTTTTGCCTTGTGAGTTGGCAAAGGAAATACATCTTAATTTCCCTTCAATAAAAGACGTTCAGGTAAAAAAAAGTATAAGGGAGTATAAGTATGTAGCTGCGCAAATGGATAAATATCACCCATTATTAGAA
>CAVYIL010000098.1:0-31793 GCA_963768325.1 uncultured Flavobacteriaceae bacterium
GGTAAATCAAAGCTACTAGATTCTAAGCGTTTGTAGTACAATACAAAACCTCCAGACTGCCAGTGTAATAATTTTATTTTATTACGAAATTTATTAATAAATATATACACCGTTCCATTAGTAGGATTTTGGCTTAGATCATTTTCTATTAAACCGCAAAGGCTATCAAAACTTTTGCGCATGTCGCAAGCATTACAATATAGCTGAAAACAGTTTGAAATCGTTAACCCAAACATCTATACAGGAATTTCAATTTCAACACCTGAAATACATCGTATCACTATAACTCCTTTTGGAATATTTATAGGGGTAACCGAGATAGGTACGAAATCGGTTTTAGAACTTTCCTTCTTTGATGTAGAGGAATTAGTGTTGGATAGCTTTTTAATCCAGTAATACATCTTGTTTTCCGATACTCCATGGGCTGCAGCAAAAGCTTTTTGGCTTTGACCAGATAATAGATAAGCCTTTACTAATTTCTCCATCTTCGAGGCGTTTGTTTCTTTTGACATACTGAATATTTTTTATGGCAAAACTAAAACTGTAGATCAAGAAAAAAAATATGTACTTTGTCGGACGGATACTGACCAGATAATAGATAAGCCTTTACTAATTTCTCCATCTTCGAGGCGTTTGTTTCTTTTGACATACTGAATATTTTTTATGGCAAAACTAAAACTGTAGATCAAGAAAAAAAATATGTACTTTGTCGGACGGATACGTAATATACAAGACATAGAAAGTGAATAAAGAAAATGGGGATAATTCCGTAATAAAATTATCCTTATATTACCTTTTGGTAGCAATTAGCAAAAATTCCTAATTTTTAGTTGCAGCGTTGGATGGTGCGAATTGCAAATGTGTATGGCTTTAAGCATTGGCATTTTCAGTCAGTTTGGTTAATTCCTTTTTCTTTCTCTCAACGTACAAAACCACGTCTTTAATTACCAATTTGTGAATTGCGGAAATTACAGTCTCCATAGTTTCATAGTCAGGTTTTCCTTCTTTTACTGGAAGTGAAATATCTAATGCGTCAGCGTCTTTTGAGTAGAAGTTTCTACCATAATTGAACTGCCCATTGTACGATGATTTGTGAATTGCAGAAGTCACAAAAACAGATGCGTATTTTGGCAGTTTGTCCGTATGAACAACTGCAATATGGTCGTCTCCGCCATATTTGAAGTTTCTATATTTGGCTGAACCAAACATATCTATGGTTGTGGTATTAGCTGAAAAAACTTTAACGTCATTTCCAATAAAAGCGGAAACGCCTTCGTCAGTTTCTCCTGCTGTAACAAATGGTAAAGTACCTGAAATTCGGTCAGCACTTTTTAATCGACTACCACGAGTTGATTTACCAAATAGATTTTCAAGGTTAAAAGTACTACAATTGAGATTTGTATAATTTTCTAATGATTGTTTATCTTGTCCAGTCAGTTGATAATCGCTTAAGCCATTTTCATCAAGATACTTTTCTAACTTTAAAATCTGCTCCTTTTTTATTTCTGCCACAAAACACTCCATAAAATCAAAATCTATTTTGCCGTTTTTAGTGGGCAGTTTGATATCCTTTGTTTTTACAATATTCCAGCCACCTAATTTATTTTTGTAGGAATAAATAGGCAAATCAGTCACTTTGTTAATACATTGAACAGCAAATAAATATTGATTTGGTGTAAGGTTCTTTTCACTATACTTCCACGTTAAAGCATATGAGCTATTTAATATTGTAAAGTCATTGGGCTGATAATAAGCTCTATAAACATCACTATCAGAAGGTAATGAAATAACATTTTTCAAGATTGTCAATCCATCTTTTGGGGCATAGTAATTTAAGCCTTGATTTTTGAAACTACAGGTAAGACAAGGTAATACGTAATTATCTGTAGGATTTGTTTTTAGTTCACTTGCTTTGTACGGCAATTTTTTAGTCTTTATTCTTTCAAACAATTCGCCAATTCTAAATTCTCCCCACTCAATATTTCTCAACTTTTCATTGAGTGGGGTTAGTGCTTTCCCAATTCTTCGTCAACGGTATTTTGTTTTAGCAGCGTACTTATTTCCCAAGAGAGGTAGTCGCTTACCGTCTTTCTAAATTCTTGTAGTGTCGGTTTTTTATCAATAGGTGCTGACTGATTCCAATCCGCTCCATTATTTGGGTCAATATGTCCTTCGTAGTATTCTTTTTCTGTAAAAATGTTGAGCTTACTTTTTCCAAAACGTACTAAATCAACCACTTCTTGGTAACGTTCTTTTGCTTGGTCAGTATCTTTTAAATTATTTTTTGCCTTTTTTCGGTTTGCCCTTGTGTAGCCATCATTTGAGAAATCTATGAATTTTACCACTTCGTTTTTATGGTGTTTTTCGTTTACTTTGAAAACATAGATTCTAGTTTGAACACTAGATTTACCAATAAAAATATCTAATGGCATTTTTAAACTTGCCAAAAGCGTGTGTTTAGACAAAATCCTTTTGTTGTAGTTAATAGCTTTTCCCGAACCAGATGAATTTTGAATAATGATTGCAGCGTAACCTTTATTCATCATATCTAAAGCTTTCTCAACAAAGTTCATCCCGTTTCCTGAAGCAGAATAAGGCGGATTTAATATAAAGGCATCCGCTGGAAATTTGGTGTCTTTTTTACCAAAGCCATATTTCCCGTCAAAGTCTTTAATTGAGTCGGTATTCAAAATATTAGAACTACCGTCACCCATCAAAATCATATTAAGAATTGCTAACATATAAACACTTGAAAGCAACTCTAAACCAAGCAACTGTTCGGCTTTGATTTGGACTTCTTTCTTTGTTAGTTCATCTGGCGATTGAATGGTGTTTTTTGCATCAATTAGCATTTCGTTCATTGCTGCAACTAACAAACCTGCCGAACCTGTGGCAAAATCCCACACATAACTGTCTTTGTTTACTCTTGCTAATTTTACTAATAGAGAAGCAACATAAGAAGGTGTAAGTACAACGTCATTTAACTTGTCTTGCGAAAAGCCCAACCAACCGTACATTTCATTGAATAGTTTGCCTGTAAAGTCAGTTGTCAATCCAATTTTGTAGTAAATACCTAAATCATCAACGATTTTGGTAAACACTCTTTTTAGTTGACTTTCTCCATCTTGAACTTTATTAATATTTTCTGTTAAAAGCGTATTAGATAGCGTTCTAACAATAAGATTTTTCTTTTCTTCTGGAAGTTCTTTATGATTTAAAAAGGATTCTATCTTTTTAATCATTAAATCGCCATCTCTATATGCTTTTTCAGTTGATGATTTTAAGTCGGATTTTTCAAGTGGGGTTACTTTTCCTGGAATACCAAGCGTTGCAATGATTGAAGCAGCAACTAAATAAACTCGGTCATTTTCTCCTAAACCTTTTTCATTTTGGTAAATGTCGTTGTTGAGTTTTACAAGGCTTTGGTCAATTTCTCTTTCTCGTTGCTCTTTTAGTTTGTCGAGTTCTTCCTGTGAAAGTTGAAGGGTTTTTACTGTCTCAATAAAACCGTCAAAATTTTTAGGTGCTAAAAATGAAAAGTCGGTAAAGTCACCTATTTTCTGTCCTGCACCTAAATTGCTTTTTGAAACATAATAAACGCCAATTTCGTGATGAATTTTACCTGATTCATCTTTGTAGCCTGTCATTCCGATAGTGATAATATCGGTATAGCTTGTATGATGAAGTAAAGCGTTGGCGTAATGAACAGCACCATTTACCGCAAAAGAGTTGATATTTTTAAAATTGGGTTCGTTTTTAGAAGTTCTATTTTCTACTTGTCCGTCTTTGTCAAGTTTTACGAGTTTGTCTTTGTAACCTTTGTACTCAATAAGAACAGGGTAGAAGTCTAAATTTTTGTCTTGAAGTAGTATTTTGGCATCTGGTCGATTTGCACCTGCTCCGCCATTTTTGGTGAAGTAGTCAGAAAGGGCTTTGTCAATTTCTGCATTAACTGATTCCTGCTCTAATTTGTAAGGCAGTTTATACTTTCTTAACCATCCGTTGGCTAAATCTGCAATATTCGGTTCTATTGATTGTGCCATTATTTTTTTCTTTCTTTTAGTAAATCTTTGACTTCCACGTTTAGAATTTCCGCAATGGTGTACAAGTCTTCCAAACTGGGTTGTCTCACGTTACGAGCATATTCGTTAATCATGTTGTAACTCTTTCCTGTCTGTTTGGCAAGCCAAGTCTGCGAAATTCCTTTGTCCTTTAAAACTTCTTTAATACGGTTCATTTGAAACCTAAGTTTTGTTTATTCGGTGTCAAAGATAGTAAAGGTTCACTATTTTATAGTGTAATTATTCATTGTCTTGTCGTGAGTTGGGAAAGAGTAAGCTCTTTTGTTTTTCAGCGTTGGGTTTTCGTGTCGGCAAAAACCAAATGTGCTTGAACGGGCTCTGTTGCAAATATTATTTTAGGGTACTATTTTTGGCTCTATTGCAAATTTTCATTTTAGTCTATTTATTGACTTTTCGTGATTTGTAACACCTTGTTTAATAGTGTTTTAAAAAACAAGGGGTTGTGTTTTTTTATCAAAAACCAAACTTTGCAACAGAGCCATAAAAAAACCACAACAGTATTGCTGTGGCTCTTTATTTTATTACTCTTACATTGGTACTAGTTATAAATTAGTACTAACAGGGACAAAATCAATTCCCTTAAGTTTATTTTTTTCAAAGATTTCTTTAAATATTTCATTTACTATGATTATTGATTTTTTTTCTTCTAATCTTGTGATAATTAAATCATTCATAAAACCAGATAATAAGGCTAATTTTTTAATTTTAAAAATACCAAATTTATTTATTTCTGTAATAGAGATTTCTTTGTTCAACCCTACACATGAGGAAAGTATGTTTAAAACTAAGAAATCATTATTCTCGCCCCCTTCTCCATCAATAATTATACTCTTATAGTATTTTAATTCCAGCCTTTCTTCTAACTTAGCATAACAATCTCTAAATCGTTTGCTTACTAATGGTGGGCCTGAAGAAACAGGTAAGAAATCATATTTAGTTATATAATCATCTATTTTCTCAACATTATAAATTAACTTATTCTCAGTTTTAATATTAACACCTTTACAAAATGAAAAACCATCATCTTTATTTCTATCACTATAGAAGAAGTATAAACTTCTTTTATATTTTTCATAAACTTCAAAATATTTCATTTTAACGACATTTAATTTTACCTTTTCTTAATCCTTGCCTTGTGCCACTTCTTAAATCTTCAACAGCATCGCTCATTTTTTGTTTAGACCAATTACCATCTTTTGCAGCCTCTAAAATATCATCTAGTTCTTGTCTCATCATTTTATTATATTTAGAATGGTCTCCACTCCAACCTTTATGAGCAGACCTAGAACCATAACCTCCAAATTCTTTAGGTAAATATATTAGACTTTTTGTTTTATTAATATCATAACCTATTGCTTTTAAAATATCATGATTTATCAAAGACTTAGGGATAACATGATGCAGTTCCATGCCATCAATTTTAGGCATATTACCATAAGACCATATTTTCTCTCCAAATGGATCAAATTGAGAGTTTGCATCAGGTACATAACTATACATATTCGGCATTCCCCCTGCCAATCCGATTGGATCTTTTGAACAGTACATCCCAGTATCAGGAGAATAGTATCTAAATCGATTATAAGCTAAATCGGTTTCAGAATCGTAGTATTGCCCTTGGTACAAAAATGGAATAAAATTACTATCTCCTTTTATAGCTTTACCATAAATATCCAGTTCTCTCTCCCATACTTTCTTCCCATTTTCATCAAAACTTAGTATTGGTGTTCCAAGATGATCCGAAATTATAGAATAGGTTTTATCTCCAACAATTTTTGCCTGTGGCACAAAAGTACCTTCCTCAAAAACCCAAGTAGTGAGATTGCTAGTATCTTCTTCTTTATCTAAAGACAATCTACCAATATCATCTGCTACCGTTTTAGGTCTTTCGGACAGTGGATAACTAAACTCATGTAAAAGAACATTGCCGTCGTAAATGTAACGATGTCTTTTCCTAAAATAGTTGTAAACCTATTTTAGGAAAAGACAATATTCATGCATAGAACTCTATGGGATGATTATTCATCACAAATTTAGTAGCTATTCCCACCTACTACCATCTTATTTTCAGTTACGAGAATCTAACTATTCTCTCACAGCACACCTAGAGGTAGCGGGAGAAGATGTTTTTTAATTTTTCAGAATTTATAATATCAATATCTTCTAAAAAATCCTCAAAAATATCTTCTAGTAAAAATTTTTCATTGGTCAATATCATTCCATCTGAAACGTTATATTTTATTGCTGTTTCTTTGTCTAAATAGTAATGCTCAAAAGCATTGTTATCACCTATTCTTAAGACTATAATATCATTTCTAGATACACTTTCTCCTTTATCAAATTTTTCTAGTAATATTTTAGATATATTATCAAAAGTTCCAATAACTTTATCTCCAGATTTATTAAAAAATAATGGCATTTTTTTAAATTATAATTTCATTAAATATACTGCTGCTGCTCTACTATTAGTAGGGGCATTTTCAATCCCTCCCGACCTTATTACATCCATGACATGAGTAAGACAACTATTTTTACTAGCATCATATATACCCGTATCTGTTTGTGTAATTGATTTTTGATAATCTATTGCAGCTTTTGAATTTGGTAAATCTATTGATATAGTTTTTTTAGGCTTACCTAAATTCCCATCATAGTCAATTATAGTTGTTCCTTTTTTCTCATTAAAGATAACTTGATGCGTATGCTTTTTTCCTCCCTTGCTTGCTACATCAATTGAAAAATGTTTCTGTAATTTACCTTTAGGGTCAAGATATTCGAAATAGTTAATTTTTGCTACTCCCTTTTTACTACAATCCAACCCGAAAACATCAATCCAGCTATTACTATCTCTTACATAAGAATAAAAATTAGGTTCTCCACTTTCTAATCTTATCGGGTCTTGGGAACAGTACATCCCGGTATCAGGAGAATAGTACCTAAACCTATTATATGCTAATTCTGTCTCAGAATCGTAGTATTGCCCTTGATATAAGAATTGTCTTTTCCTAAAATAAGGTTACAACTATTTTAGGAAAAGACAATATTCATACATAGAACTCTATAGCTTTAATTATTCGTCACAAATTTAGTAGCTATTCCACTTTTCAAGGCATAGTTAAAATTGTGTTTCCAATTTCAATTCCTATAATATTTTCTTTTTCTAATTCGGAGATTAGCGAATCTGAAAAAAATAATCCCTCACTTTGTAAATAAAACATATCTGTGTCAATCTTTTTTGTTAATACTAATTCTTGAGAACTAAGGCTACTACTAATGATTGCTTTTTCGATGTACTCTTCTTTGTTATTTATTTTTACTGTGGTTTGATTTTTTGTGTCATAAAACTTGCTGCGTGTAAAATCAATTAAATCATTACTAATAATAGGAAATCCTATAAAAAAATAATCATTCTTAAAACCATCTATTTCTGCCTTTATTTTTATAATTTTTGGGGTTTTATATCTCTCAATTAATTTTAAAGTTCTATCAGAAACAAGACCAAACATGGCATTAACATTAGGACTGTGTGAAACTATATCTGTTTCTTTCGCAGACCTTAAAGGTATAAATCGAATGGTTTTTATTAAACTTTCATTAAATGGTTCGTATTCATGACTTCTAAAATAACTTAACGGTTTGTCAAAGTAATCATCAAAAATTCTTTCCTCTATTTTATTATAAAATGAAATTTTAGGTTTAATTTCAACTTGATAAACACCATTCTTAACACCAATTATTTTAGGGTCTGATGATTTCTTTACTCTATGATACATATTAGTTTTTTAATTATTATAACCCTCCAAAATAATCATTCAAATTTTTACCTGATTTTAAAGCATCACCTATTTTCTCTCTCAATTCATTTTGTAGCTTACTTACGTTATTTAAGTCTAGCACATCAGAATCTTTCAACTTCTGAATCCTGTTTTTTACAAAGTCATTATATTTTGGGTGATTACCATGAAAAGGCGTTTCTAAATCAATTAGATTGTTTCTGTTTTTTGCTCCTTTGTGAGAAGCAGCTTGAACATAGTTTTTAATCTTCTTCAAATCCTTTCTAAAATATTTATAAACCGCCTGTGGAATAATATGATGTAGGGGTAGTGGAAGGGTAGCTGTCATAGCGTACCATGAAGCCCATAACTACCTGATATACAGGTGTAATATTTCAGAAATTACGCTCTAAAAAACTAAACATATATACACTGAATATCAATTGATTACAGAGATGTTTGCCGCTAATGCACGAACCCTTCCACTCCCCCTTATAATATTTGTCTTATTTTACCTTTTGGTAGCTATTAGCAAAAATGCCCTATTACAAAAGTATGTTGTTTGTGTTGCTTGTAAGTATTACAAATATCGTGTTGTTTATGTTACTTGTGAGTATTACAAATTATGTTGTTTGTGTTGCTTGTAAGTATTACAAACATCGTATTGTTTATGTTACTTGTGAGTATTACAAATTATGTTGTTTGTGTTGCTTGTAAGTGTTACAAATATCATATTGTTTATGTTACTTGTGAGTATTACAAATTATGTTGTTTGTCTTGCTTGTAAGTGTTACAAATATCGTGTTGTTTATGTTACTTGTAAGTATTACAAAAGTATGTTGTTTGTGTTGCTTGTAAGTGTTACAAACATCATATTGTTTATGTTACTTGTGAGTATTACAAATTATGTTGTTTATGTTGCTTGTAAATGTTACAAATATCGTGTTGTTTATGTTACTTGTGAGTATTACAAAAGTATGTTATTTGTATTGCTTGTAAGTATTACAAACATCATATTGTTTATGTTACTTGTGAGTATTACAAATTATGTTGTTTATGTTGCTTGTAAGTGTTACAAATATCGTGTTGTTTATGTTACTTGTGAGTATTACAAAAGTATGTTATTTGTATTGCTTGTAAGTATTACAAATATCGTGTTGTTTATGTTGTTTATATAATTAAAAATAATTAGTTTTATAAAAAATAAAATATGGTAATAATATCATTAAACAATCAAAAGGGAGGAGTAGCAAAAACAACAACAGCCGTTAATCTTTCTGCGGGGTTATCGAAGAAGCATAAAGTACTAATGGTTGATCTTGATCCTCAGTCTAATCTTACTTATAATTTTAAAATTGATGAGACAGAAACTTCTATATGTAATTTATTTCGTGGGGAGAAATATAACATTATAGAGATTAGTAAGAATCTTCATTTAATACCATCTAGTTTAGACTTTATCGGGATGGTACATGAGATAGCCTCTAAACTTTCAAGAGAAACGATTTTAAAAAAACAACTTAAGAAGTATGAAAAAGATTATGATTATTGCATTATAGATTGCCCGTCTGATATTAATCTGATTACAATTAATGCGTTGACTTGTGCGGATTATGTAATTATACCTGTTGAGGCAGGGGCTTATGGTATGAAGGGGATAGAACTGCTTATAGATAATATTACAGAAATAAAAGATAGTGTAAATGATGATTTAGCAATAATGGGTGTTTTAATAACAAAGTTAAATATACGACTTAAACTTAGTAAAAACATACTCCAAAAATTCATAGATAAAGGGTGGAAAGCTGCTTTATTTAAAACTGTAATTCGTGAAAATACTGCAATAGGTAATTCGCAAGAAGCTAGACAAACTATATTTGAGTATGATCCAAAATCGAAAGCAGCAGAAGATTATCAGGATTTTGTAAAGGAGGTTTTAGTAAAAATAAAAAACACGTAATAATGAGTGGGATAAATAATTTATTGAATAAAAAAAAGGGTCAAGAACCTAAAGTAGAAATAGGGAAAACTTTTCAAAGTGGTATTAGGTTTACACCTGAAACCAAAAAACTATTAAATAAAATTAAGAGGTACTATGAGGATTTGTATGAGGAAGATCCAGATTTTAAAAAAAAACATAATCTAAAACGAAAGCCTACACAAGATTTTGTAATTAGCGAGGCTTTACCATTACTTGCTAATAAATTAAAAATAGAGTTCTAAAAGGGGGTCGTGTGGAAGAACCCCAAAAAGTGATCAAAGTAGAGTTAACTATTTTGATAGTAAGCTTAATATTGGTTGTCGATTACTACGTTTATCTACTTATAGAGAGAGGGTTAGATATATTCTTTAATTGGCTTATTTCATATACAGTGTGTTTCTTTTTTGAAGAGCTTTTGGTCGCCATTTATACGTACACGTACATCCATTGTGTTTTTATGGTTAAGATACCCGTTGGTATCAATAATATATTAACTTAGATACCTTTACTAAGTATCTTAATCATAAATCTAATAAAAATAGATGATGACTAATCATTTTATCACGAGTAAAGAAAACGAGCGTTTTATTTACTGGATATATCAGTCTTTATAATCCTGCTTTGATCACTTTTGGGGGTTCTTCCACAGACCCCCTAATACTTACAAGCAACACAAACAACATACTTTTGTAATACTCACAAGTAACATAAATAATACGATGTTTGTAATACTTACAAGCAACATATAGAACCTGTTTAAAATTTTAAGATAAACACCTGATAATTAATTAGTTACTTTTTTAGTTGAGATTTGCAAGTAACTAGTTATTAGTTAATTACAAAAAAGTTTAAACGAGTTCATAATTAAACTTTTTATTTTTTTGTTTTTTTAGATTAAAAACCATACATTTGTAGTGCATGTGAGCAAGGAGGAGGCTCTGCTGGGAAGCAACCAAACAAGCGGCAAAAGTCATGTACCATACGCGCGAAAAATAAAAAAACAGTGTTCAAATCGAACACTTTTTGTGTTTCCCTATATTTCGATTTCGCTAAAAATAACCCTCCACAATTTTACATGCCAAAAACTCATTTTAACGCGTTCTAAGCGACGTAGCGCTTAAAAAGGTCTACTACCTCAAAAAAATAAAATTCTTTCACGCAATTGGTTCTAAATGCTTAAAAAATCCATCTTATCGCCTGAGCGATAATAATTATCAATGAAAAATTTTATTGGCGCATATTTTTGTTTTTACAAAAATTGTGACAAAAATAAATTTGAAACCTTGTTAATAGTTTTATTTTTTTTTAAATTCGATGTTCTTAGCAGAATCTTAAAATTATGTTAATATTACGGTAAAACCATATTTTTTTGTTTTTCCTCATGCGCGTATGCGAGAAAGTTTTTTTTATATTTTAAATACTTTAAATACTTTATAGGCGTGTAACTATCTTGTTTTCAAATATTTGTAATGGTTAAAGACTAGAAAAAACAGGAAAAAGACTAGAAAAAACAGGAAAAAGACTAGAAAAAACAGGAAAAAGACTAGAAAAAACAGGATAATAAATAGGTTAAAGACTAGAAAAAATAGGAATTCCCTATTTTGTTTTTTTTTAAGGAATAACGCCGTTTTAACATCCTTATTATCTGTATATTACAATACTATAAAGACTAGAAAAAACAGGAAAAAGACTAGAAAAAACAGGAAAAAGACTAGAAAAAACAGGAAAAAGACTAGAAAAAAAATAATCCTAGCCTTTTTTAAATAATAGTTTTATCTTTGTTTAAAAAATTTAGCTTTGATATGTCTAATTTAAAAGAATCTGGTAGGGATAAAGATTTATATATTAGTAACGAAATAACTAAAACTCGATATAAATTATCCTTACCTACACAAAAACTTCTACTTTTTTTGATATCTGAAATAGAATATGAAGAAAGAAAAACAGGTGTTTTTCTAAAAGAAAGAAAATACGCTCTTAATAAAATATATGATTTTTTTAAAAATTCAGGAAGAAAAAATGATAAAAACCTTAGAGGGCATTTAATCAATTGTATAAACGAATTAAAAAGCAATAGCATCACCATTTTAGAATATCAAGACAATAATCCATTGAAAGAAATGAGGTATACTGATTATCCTTGGTATTCTAAAATAAAGATTGATGAAGAGGATAATCAGTTTATTTTTAAATTTAATAATGAAATACATTCGCTGCTTCTAAACTTAAAGTCTTATTATTTTAAAAGCAACATAAAAGAATATCTTAATCTAAAAAGCATGCATGCTATCGACTTGTATATTCTATTGCGTGCAGAAGAATACGTGAATCAGAAAAAAAAATACCCTTTAGAGTATTTAAAGAAACAATTGAAATTGGAACACAACAAAGGTTATGATAGGTGGAATAACTTTAAAAATGAGGTTTTAGAAAAAGCAATATCTCAACTAAACAAAGAAACTAATTATTTTTTTAGTTATGATATAGAAAGAGTAGGTAGAAAGGTAGGTTTTGTTGTGTTTACAATGATTGAAAAAAGAGACATTAAAAAACTCTCAGAGCTAGTAACTGAACATTTTGAAAAACTCCTAAAAGAACAAAAGCTACTTAGTTTGTTCAATGAAAAAAAACTATACAACATTATTTATAAATACGATCCCATAGAGGATAAACTAACTTTAGATCTTAGTAAAACAACTGTTCAGCCAAAATATATTGAAGGTTTTGATTCTTGGCTTCAAAAAATAGATTTCGCTAAAAAAATTACCTCTAAAATATTTAGAAAATCCACCGTAATTACTTTTGTTACCAAATGAAAGTGAGACATTTACCCCAACGTCTCACTTTCAGGCCCAGTGGAAGGGTTCGTGCACCAGCGGCAAACATCGCTGTAATCAACTGGTATTCAGCGGTATTCTTTCTTTCATGGTTCGGTCACGCCAAAAGGGAGAATTATGCCACGATATTTTCACGAAACCTTTTATTAAATAGGGATAGCAACGTTTTTCGTTTCCCAAAATCACTTAATATTGAGGTTATAATTTTGGGAATAGAGTAAATTAAAAGAATCTTCCAATTTTTCATCTGAAAAATCATACGTTCCATTAAGGGGTAGTTTAACTAAAAGAACGGTTTGTCCGAGCACACCCCTGTATCCCTTGGTATCATTGGTATACAAGTGAAATATCTATTTCAAATTCATTAACAAATATTCGTATATGTATTTGTAAAACAGTGCGTTAAGTGTTTTTGTGAAATTCATAATTACCTATCAGGTATATGAACTTATAAATAACTAATATTCAGTTTGTTATGTGTTTTAGGTTTCGAGTTTTTTGATTAGTACTGATACAGAAAAAATGAAATAGTCGTATTATAAAGCAATTATATGTTTAACCTATTCATAAATTGTATATGTATTAACGATCGTTAAGATTTATAATAAAAATAAAGTGATACACCTTATAAAGATTAGTCAAAATATATAAAAAATAATTATTTTTGACGTTAAGAGTTACCAACTAAAGAAAATGACAGAAAAAACCATAAAACTGGATAAGAAGACGATTGCTTATATCCGTATTTCTACCGATAAACAGGAAGTAGATAACCAGAAATTAGAAATTCTAGAATATGCTCGAAAAAATGACTTAAAAGTGGATGATTTTATTGAAGTAACCATGTCTTCTAAACGAACTAACAAACAAAGACGTATTGATGAGATGGTGGAACGATTAGAAGATTCTGGTACTTTGATAGCAACAGAGCTTTCAAGACTTGGTAGAAGTACTTCCCAAGTAATTGAGCTAGTGAATCAACTTTTAAAACGTAATATTAGAGTTATTTTTACGAAACAAAATATGGATATCACTGGACATGATATCACTTCAAAAATAATGATTACCGTATTTTCATTATTCTCAGAATTGGAAAGGGATTTGATTAGTTTAAGAACCAAAGAAGCTTTGGCTGCTAAAAAAACAAAAGGAATCAAACTTGGAAAACCTAAAGGAAGTATCCAAAAAAGCATGTACGATAAGGATTTGGATAAAATCAAAGAATGGTTGATTCTGGGATTATCAGGAAGAAAGATTTCTAATAATCTAGGATATGGTTCCTATATTTCTTTGAATACATATCTGAATAAAAGAAAGCTTAAGGACTTTAAATTTCCTTAAATTTAAATACAAATTAGACTGCTCTCTCAATTATGAATTTTACAAAAGTAGTGAAAACATTGATTTACAAGATGTTATCAAGAAATTAATTGATGAATTTGAAATTGATTTTCCTTCGGTAGACCCCTGATACCAAGGGATACAGGGGTGTGCTCGGACAAACCGTTCTTTCAGTTAAAATACCCCTTTTAGCGTTTTTTTTTAGTGGTAAGTGTCTTAGAATCTTATTCTTATAAAAAGACTCGTTTTTTAGGCTTTTTTCTTCCCTTTTCTTGTTGTACTTTCGCCGCGCACAGGTAGTGGAAGTGGGATTTTTGTGTCCATTTAAAAAGAGCGTTGGAAATTGGGGCTTCCACGCTCTTTTCTTTTTTAGAAAAATCGTTTAAAAAAAACGTGAGACAGATTGTCTATAGAGAGGTATTTGGCAATAAAATTGTAAAGGATTCTAAAAAATTAATTTCTATTTTAGTTTATAATCTAGTAAAACAATCCTCTATGATAGCAGTACGTAAAATTCAGTCTGAAATAAATAGGGTAAAAGCAGAGCTCGAACAGTTACAGGGCTCTTCCCATTTCTCCACTGCAGAAATAGAAGAAAGGAAACCTATTCTCATACAACAAATCGAAAGTCTGCAAAAAAAAATAGAGCAAAATCTAAAAAAAGGAGAATCTTTTCAGTGATACATAGGGGGGAAAACCCTATTTTTACACCTGAAATGGTTCGCCATTTTACCAATCTCTTTAAATAGCACCCTGTCTTGGATGGGAGAGGGTGCTTTCCTTTTCACTATCGATAGATACTCCTAGAGGCACTGCTTCTTTTTCCTTCTCCTAGGGTGGACATTTTGTCCTAGGGAGGTGGTTCTATTTTCCCACATCTTCCCCTGGCTGTTAACAAACCTAAAAAATCGGTGTATAAGCATGTGCATAAGCTTAAAAATCCGCCAAAATTATCGAAAAACACGTATTTTGTTAGTTGCTGATAATTAAGCGTTTATACCTTTATAGTTGGACATTTTGTCCGCATACAGATTAATATATATACTTTAAAAAAATAATATAATAATAGCGGTTTACAACTGAAAAAAAAAGGAAGTTTTAATTATTTTCTTTTGCTAAAAGAAACAAAAGGCAGGAACAAAGGAACCACTTTGCAAATTTTTAAAAAGCAAAGCAAAACACCAGCACAGAACGCTGTAGAATATTCTTATTTCGTTTTTTGCCTAAAAATCAGGGATAGCTATGGTTTTAAAAAAATACAGCCGTACAGGGCTTTATTTTGCTTTTTGCTAGTGTGCCTAGGTTCTTCCGTAATTATTCTGAAATTACCGAGATTTTGGAAGAACCTACTAAGGGTGGACATTTTGAAGGCATTGCTTCTTTTTCCTTCTCCTAGGGTGGACATTTTGTCCTAGGGAGGTGGTTCTATTTTCCCACATCTTCCCCTGGCTGTTAACAAACCTAAAAAATCGGTGTATAAGCATGTGAATAAGCTTAAAAATCCGCCAAAATTATCGAAAAACACGTATTTTGTTAGTCTTGATAATTAGGTATTTACACCTTTATAGTTGGACATTTTGTCCGCATACAGATTAATATATATACTTTAAAAAAATAATATAATAATAGCGGTTTACAACTGAAAAAAAAAGGAAGTTTTATTCTTTCTTTTGCTAAAAGAAACAAAAGGCAGGAACAAAGGAACCACTTTGCAAATTTTTAAAAAGCAAAGCAAAAGAAGCATCCCTAAGGCGTATAGAGGGGTGTTTTTTCGACTTTTACCAAAAAGACAGGGATTAGTGTGATTTTTTAAAAAAAGGGCGTTAAAAAGGCGTATTTTGAATGGTTTTTAAGAAGATGGGCGACTTTAGAGCGCCAATGCTTACAAACAAGCGGTTTCCAGCGGACTGGTAACTATAATAAATGAAAATTTGCAGTAGTGTTCAGTAAAAAGTTCCTACATTTTTTACCGTTTCAAAGATACAAAATATGGAGGTAAAAACAATACTTTTGCTGCTGTTTTTTTTGTTTTTTCCTGCTTGCTATTTACAGGAATGGTAAAAAACACTAAATAACGTATATATAAGGGTTTAAATAGCTATATTTATCGACAAAAAGCAAGTTCTATGTATGTACTTTTTACGGATCAAAACACCTATGTAGTGGAATACCTACTCAACGAACTAGTACTTTCCAAAAACTGTACCGAGGCAATGGTTTTTAAACAAGAAGAAATTGCCCATAAGTTCAAAGCCCTGTTATTTGCTCGTTGTGGGATACGATGCTCGGTAAATACTTTTATCCCATAAATACACACAATAATAAGGGGTCAACATCCTCAGAATACCCACTTTTTTCTGTTTTTTTCTGTTTTTTGTATTAAATTTCTAAAAAGGGTACTTATCTGGTAAGCAGGTTATTTATAGTAGCGTTCTGGTGGTTCTCTCTATACGAGCGATCTTCCCATTATGCTGTTTGATCTCCAAATTTTGATAGCTCCCATTTTGTAGGATTTCCGCTATATCCGCCGTATGGCTTAGGTGTTCTACTCCTTCGATAAGATCCACTTGTCCATTTTTTTTAGCAATGCGGATGCTCTGGTACTTTCCATCTCGTACAATGGCTAGTATTTGCAGCTCCTCTTTACAGAGTGTTGCCAGCATACCAAAGGCTACAGGACGATACAAACTATGTAAATTATCGGCTATCTCCTTATGCAAGGAAAGACATAGGTGGTTGGTAATACCGCCTTTTTGAAGCTCCTGAAAATACTGCCTCTGCTCTAATAGCAGTAGTTCTGCATCTTGGGTTAGAACAATAAAAATAGGGGTTCGATATACTAGGGTATGGATCATATAATACGTTAGAGCAGGGTAGGAGCTACCATCCGAAACCCTAATGGGAGCGAATAAGGCTTCCTTACAGCCCTTTATCTTTTCCGTAGACACCCCAAATGCCTCTAAATCACTAACCAAAGCGAGCCAGATAAGGGTAAGGGGATGGAACTTAGAACCAGAGAAACCCTCCTCGAGGATACCAGAAGCTACCCAACGGGGTAGGGAACTACGGGTACTAGCACTTAGGTCGGTAAAGGCAAAGCGTTTTTTGTTTAGTAGGGAACTCCATTTTGTAAAATCGATCTCTGGGTGCTGCTGCATAACATAGTATTTATATAAAAATATGGAAACACAAAAATAGTAAAAGGAAGCCTCCCTCTTAAGGTGCTATAAAGGAAGGCTATAGGGATTATTTTTCCTGTGCGTTTAAATATTTTTTTAACAGCTCATTTTCACTCTTTTGTACGGCGATAATCTCTCTATTAGCCTCTTGGAGCTGTTTTTGTAAGCTTTTTACCTCTTTCTCTAGTGCCCTAGCACGGGAAGCTTCTGTGTCGTATTGGGTTGCATCCGAAAGGCTATCTAACCAAGTTGCCTCCATCTCCAAAAACAGTTCCATAGCATCCTTATAAACCGTTTCGATTAGATAGTGGGGGACTCTTTTTAAAACCCTGAAAAGCGACTCTTTATATGCCATTAGACGCTTGCCATCTGTCATATAACTGTTTTTTTTGTCCGAATAGGAATTCATAAAATCCCGAAGTACCCGATCCGTATCATTGCTTATTTTTTTGAGCATCCCTTGGGTAGCTACCTTTTGCGCTAATTGCTCCGAACTAAGAAGTTTAAACTCCTTTTGGGGATCGTAAAAAAAATTAGCATCCACATCAAAGGCTTTAATAAAACGACATAGAGCCGCCTGAGAAACCCTTTTTTCCCGATTGCGAATGTGCTTTACTAGATACCGAAAATTGGGATAAATAATCTTTCCTATAGCAATCTCCGTAGTAATGGGCTTGTTGGCTGCCTGATTCATCGCCAGAATAGTGTCGACAGCTGTTAAAAACTGCTGGTCAATAATGTCTAAGTCCTTGTTTTTTTTCATTTGTGCTTCGTTTGTTTCTACAAATACAACAATATATATTTTTTTAACAAAAAAATATAATAGTATAAAAAGCTGTATCCTAGTTAGATAGTGTTTTAATTTGTAAAAACACTATCCGAAATCTTGTTTTAGAGGTTTTTTTTTGTTTAAATTTGAATTCTCGTATAAATCCTAGTGCAGTGGATAGAGTACAATAATTTTTTAAATAAAACGGCTCAAAAATATCAAAAAAAAACAGAAGAAAACAGAAGAAAACAATATAAAATAAAACAAAGTAGAATACAACCTTTCCTAATAGTGCAAGATAACTCCTTTATTTTTCGGCTAGTAAAGAAAACAAAGGCATATACAGAAACGGTACTACTTGTGCAGTGCTGCTTTAAATAACAAAGCAGGTCGTATAAGAGGTGTTTTTTCATTTTTTGTTTGGAATTTGTTTTAAAAAAAAACAATAAAAAAAACACAAAAAAACAGAAAAAAACACAAAAAAACAAGGCAAACACACCTTGTAATACCCTGATTATATGAATATAAGCAAGAAAAAACCACAAGAAAACGCTAGTACGATTCCTTTAGAAGGATACACACCGATTCCACTAGCGGTTTTATTAGAAAAGTTACTCGCCCTAGAGGCAACCCCCGCACGGGAACTGGCAGCAATCTCTAAACTTTCTAGAAGTACCGTTAGAAAGTTTTTACACGGGCTTCCCATACGCACTGCCAATACGCTATCCCTTATGGATGCTTCCTTAGAAATGATAGAAACCAGAAATCGCAAAGTGCTTAAAATGAAGCAAAAACAAGAATCTATTGCCATTTTAGAAAAAGCCTGTGCCCACCATGCGAGAGAGAATAACACAAACACCCTTACTAAAAAACCTAAAAAACACACATGAAAATAACCAACATACCTCCCAGAAGAGAATCCCTATTGCTAAGGAGTCTTACAAACTATATACGCCATAGCGGCGGTAGTCCTTCTCCTATTGCGATCTACCGCTATAAGATCTCCTTTTAAGGAGATAGAAAACGCATAAAATAACTGTAAACCAATGGTATCGTATACCCCCAATTCCGTAGTATGTTTCTTAATTATTCCATTTCTTTAAAAGCCTTAGACCGATATGTGCAAGGCTATAACAAAAAACAGCAGAGCGTAAAGACAAAGGTGCGCACCGCTATGATCTATACGGCAAAGGAACTCCTAAAAATATATGGGGTTTCCTTGCGCAAAGACGCTATGGTTGCTCCCGTAACATTGGAGCATATCCCCGGGCTTCGTACCAACAACGCACAACTGGCTACCCTTACCCAAGGATGTAAGCGTACCATACAACGCCATATCAAACGCCTAGAACAGGCAGGGATCATTACCCATAAAATAGGACACGGCTCCAATGCGAGTTATGAACTCTTTATACATCCCGATATTTTGCAACTACAAGAGGTGCCCATACCACCAAAGCAGAAAGCAGAAACACAAAGGGAGGCAACAGCATCCAAATATCCAGATAAAAGCAAAACACCCGCAGAATATCCAGAGAAGAAGGAAACACCCACAGAATATCCAGAGAAGAGCAAAACACCCGTAAAGACTACTGGATTAGAAAGTGTAAGACAGGGGATAGAACGCTTGCAACAGGCGTGGAAAAATAAAGGAACCCCCCAAAAAGAGGATGCCTTTGTCCAGAAAGCAACAGCACCTACCGAGCAAAACAGTACCACAAAAGAGAATCCAACAGTAGAGGAGAACAACCAACGTTCCTTGCAGATTATACACTATAGCACAGAACTATGGCGAGTAGCCAGAGATAAATTATACCAAGACGCACTCCTTACACCAGAACAAGGAATCATTGCCAAACGATTGCTATACCAATGGTATGATCCAGTAGCGACCTCCAAACTAGAAGCACTACATCAGGTATACCTTAGACGGATAGATTTGGTGGCGAAGTATTTTAAAAAAGACCCCGATAGGCGTTTTGTACAACTGCCGTATTTATATTTTGATCCCAATAACTCCAATGGGTTTGCGGGAACTAGGCAGTGGTACTTTCAAGAAAGGGAACGAAAAGAGAAAACCAGATTGGAATTAATACTAGCACAGCAAATACGAAAATATAAACGCAATGAGACAATGGATGCCAGTAATAGGAGACCCCGTATTACTGTTTTTCGAGAATGTGAACAGCGTATTGGAAAACTAAAGCAGCCACAGCTTTTACAAAAGTTCTATACAGCAGTACTGCAATACCAAAAATCAGAAACCTAACAAAAAAAAATACAGATGCTTCTAAAAAAAACACCCGGACTAGGGGAGAAAGTAAAGCTCGCAATGTCTCGGCTTACAGCAGCTACTTTTGGCTATGAAAAAAAAGCCAAGAGCGCTATTTGCTCTTATTTAAATATGCTATCCAAACAAAGGGGGATTCCTAAAGATAGACTGGTAGTACGAATACAAAAAGATTTTGGGCAGATCAAAGCAATGGTATACCACAATGGAAAATGCATCCAAGAAATTTCTATGGAACAACTCATTACCGTTTTTACGGGTCTTGACCCAGATGGGCTTCCCCATCTCAAAGAAAAAGTAGAAAATGGGATCGATAGCCTTATAAAGGATGTTGCAAAGGCAAATGGACTGGATAAAAATGGAGTACAACTCTGTATTGTAAACTCCTGTAAAGAGGTATGGGTAACTGCACAGCAAGGGACATCGGATCGTATACCCATTGCGTTTGGAGAATTAATAGCCTATTTTGGCGTAACAGCCAAATAGTAAGCAGAAAACCTTTTCCGACAGATAGCAGTTACCATTTAGGGAGCTACCATCCTTAAAACAGCCTATTGCATCGCCATAAATAGGGAAATAAGATATAAATATAAAAAAAAGATAGAGCGGTATTTTGTATACTGGTTGATACTCAAAAGAATAACTATAAAAGAAGCATAAAGCCCGTAAAAAAGAGGATATTGCTCCGTAATTTTATTAAGAAAAGTGCGTTTAAAAGACATATCTAGTGGATCGTAAAAACAAGAACGCTAAGGCATTCATGGATAAACTCTAAAAAACCACGGTAAATTATGACTGTAAACTTATTTTTGACTTGGAGAGACACTCCTTTTTTTGCATCAGGAGAGCGAAAAATAACAGTAAACTGGAATCCTTACTCCATACCCAAAGAAGGAGACTTAATAAAAGTATGCGAATTCCTAGACAAAGAGTATGATGCCTCCGAGGTATTTGTACTTCAAGAAAAAAACTATACCGTTTTTCAATGGATAGAAGCAGAATATGGATGGACAATAGAAACCATTACTTGGGGTAAAAAACAGCAAACGGTAACCGTGGATATTTTAGTTAGGGATATGCAATAAGAATACCCGTGTAGAACAAACCCATAAAAAACAACTGTTTGTGTTTATTTCAATCCAAAAGGATACCACCTAGATATTCTGATGATGTTGACCCCCTTTCTGGGGTTTTTAGAAATACCCTTTTGGATTGAAATCGGTATATACCAGTTAAAAAAGGGGATCCCTAAAATCTTAAATCGAGCAAATATATTTGCCTGTCTTTCGCTATAGCGGTGGTTTTACAAACTCTAATGCCCAATACAGGGTACTACTGCCTTTATGGGTATTTATTTTTTCATAATACTGAATATAAGCCCTACCGATACAAACCGATTGTATGTTGGTAGCCTGTTCAGGGAGCTGTTCTAGTTGTGTTATGGTATAGTTCCAATTTTTATCTATTACCCGATGGTATTCTAATAGAATATCCTCAATGCCGATGTGTTCCATAAGGTATACTGCTTACGTTTTTATAAATTACTATTTTTGGAGAGGTGCTATTTTGTTGGGAGCAACCAATAGCTGGCTTGCAAAAGTACGGGTATTTTAAAACTATTTTCTTAAATAGAAGCAAAAATGTAAGGATCAGGGACTATTCTACCCTTATAAAACCGTTCCATATCCAGTAAGTGTGGTATCCATTTTAGCTTGGTGGTAGCGCAAATAATCCAATATCAATTTTACGACCACCTCATTTCGGTTTTTGTAAACGGGCTTCCCATTAAATCCACGTTCCTGAAGATACATACGTACCTTTCGGTTTTCTTCTTGGTCGATATACCGCTTGGCGGAACGGATAAAGGCAGCTCTACTACATCCTACAATCTTTTGTTCTCTCATATTAATATACAAGAAAAAGCTTTTTTGCACGGCATAGGCTGCCTTACTCAAACGTCCCTCTGCATAGGCCTTTGCTGCCAGATCATACTGTTCATCTACGATAAGCTGTGCGATGCGTACCATCGCATATTTGGGAATACGCTCTTTGTATTTGGTTATTTCATCGACCTGATGGTGCAATCGTAACCAAGTACAATTTTGCCATTCGGATGTCGTAATCTTAGCAATAGACTGGTGGGTTAAGAGCACATCTATTCCTTTATGGCGTACCGTACACAAGGCACCAATCATGGATTGCCCTTTTGCTCCCACCATATAGTGATCTATATCATCCAAGACGAGCATTCCCCCTGTAAAAAAGGTTACTATCTTGTGTACTACTTCTTTTTTTTGGATAGCATCCATTGGCGATCCATCCTTGTTATAGGGTCGGATTCTTCTGGGAGCAACCCTAGAAAGTGCCCTTATATAATCTGGGTTTACTGTTTGAAACGCGGTATAATCATCATCATTGGTATCAAAGGCAAGTACCTTCCGTCCTTTCTTTCCAATAAGGGGATTGTCCCGCATATAGCTTTCGATTTCCATTTTATTTCGGTAGGTTTTCCCTACCCCTGTTTCTCCACAAACCAGCATAATCATTGGTTCCCTAACGGTATTCTCTCTCCTATAGACAGCGCTACTGTTTTTGGTTTCTTCCATAGGCTATTGGTATTGATTGGTTTTTAGTATGGCATTATGCTGCGGCATCTGCTTGTCTCGTCTCTTGGGGTAAACTCTCCTCCACAGAAGGAGTCTCCTCTTCCCACTCTTGAATATTCCCCTGCTGGGCAACAGGCGAAGTAGGGGATTTGCTATTTGTAGGTGTTTGGGTTTGTACTACTCCTTGTGGCTCCCCTTCTAGGGTTGCTTCCTTTTCTTGGCGGACAATCTCTAAGATACGATCTACCAAAATGGCATTCTCCGAACGAACCTCCATTACTACCTGCGCCTTTTTTAGAACAATAGATAGTATGGCACCTAGAAGCTGTTGCTCTGGAGAAAGTTTTTTAGCCTTCTTCTGTAATAAGGCTACTAATAGGGGCTTTAATAAGGATTTATCTTGCTTATCCAGCTGAATTCGCTTAACATTCTTTTGGTTTTGTCCATCAATGAGTGCTACTATTTCCTCAAAGGCATAGAACTCCGTGTGCTTTTTTATTTTAACGAAAAAACCACCTCCTACTGCTAGTACATTGTTGGTCATTCCCAAAAAGGTATCCGCTGCTTGTTTGGCGGATTCCCGGGGTAGTTCAAAAGTCTCTGAATCCGAGCGGTCTGAAATAAAATCAGCTTCCTTTTCTTTTGGAGAAGCACCTCCTATCTCTTGCTCGGGAGCATCTAATGGAGGAGAGGGGTTCTGGGAAAGGGGCTCAGGAGTTTCTTCACTAGGAACAAAACCATCTCCAGCAGGCGGTGGAGATGCAAGGGGTTTCCAAATATTCCAATCCGCAGGAGAAGCCTCTTTTTCTTTTACCCCTTGATTTAAAGGACTACTGTGCCCAGCGTGTATTTCTTCTAATGCTATATCTTGTGGGTCTGCCGTTAATACCGATACGACCTCTTGTTTTGTGTCTGTATGCATGCTTTTTTTATTCTAGAGTTGCTAAAAAATGAATAATACGTTGTTCTAAGTTTTTGTAGCGCTGTACAAAAGGTTTATGAAACTGGGGAATGGAGACCATCTCCTCGCACTTGCGATGATGGTAGATCACTGCGCGTTTCCCCTGAGAGAATGGTTTGCCGATTTGGCGGTACGTTAAATTGGAATATATCCGCAACAAATGGTAACACGCCATACGGGCATCTTTATATCCGCTGTTGGTAGGGACTCCCCATTTGCCTTCTTCCACTTCAAAAAGACGCCTACTCTGCGCCATCACAAAGGGAACTAAATACACTGGTTTTTGTTTTCCTTTCTGCACGGCAGTAGCGGAGACCTCGGATAACTGTTCGATAATATAACTCGTCTTTAGAATCCCCAACTTTCCTATCAGTGCATCCAAATTGGTTTGCAAATCGGTATATCCTTTTTTATACTCCCCCATTCCTTTTTGCTTAGGTTAGCCTTTGGGTGTAGGACAACGAAATCGGAATAATGTCATACCGATACAATAAGCAACTTACTTGCTTTAACTTATACTTACCTAAAATAGTGGTTTTCCAAGATAGATCGGCTTTTAACCCCAATCGCTCTAGCTCGGATTTTAATAATCCACTTCGCCTTCCTTCTGTATACAAACGGTGTAAGAGTGCTGCATCGGAATCCTCTTCCTTAGAGGAAATATCCATTTGCGGCGCTTGCTCTAAAACATCATTGTGTTGCAGAATCTGGTCATATTCTTGTTCAATATCTTCTAATATCTCTATGTCTAGCTCATCCAAAAGGGTCAGGAGTTGGGCATATCCGTCTTCTTTATCGTCCTCTATAGCGTAGAGCCGCTCAAAAATGGAAATTTTTTCTTGTATGGACTCTGGCAGCTGGGCGAGGGGAAGCTTATTCTGGTCTAAAAACTGCTTAAATTCTATTGGAAATTTTTTCATATGTTTTTTTATTAATTATCGCTTAATTTTTCTGCTATCTTATCGTATTTCTCCTCGATATATACATTGTCATCCTTACCCACAAGGGCATTCATCTGAAAGGTTTTTAAGATTTCACGATGGGATTTTTTAAGTATCTTTTTGGCTTCTAATTGCACCTTTAAATCATTCTTTAACCTAGTAGGAATCAAATTGCTAATAGATATAAAATGCCCCTTGATCTTTGTGTAGCGGGTAGCCTTAGGGGTTGGATTGGTTTTTCGCTTTTCTGCATTATATTGCTTTAGCCGATTGCGACAATGCTGAATCTCTAGCTTTGCCTTGTCTACCACCTCTGTGCTAGACGCCTTTGTTTTGGGTTGCTTCTTTTTTGGGGCTTTATTCTGTTCTGAATCTTTCTTCCCGCTCGAAGATTTTTCTTCCTTCTTTTTTGGGGCTTTATTCTGTTCTGAATCTTTCTTCCCACTCGAAGAATTTTCTTCCTTCTTTTCTGGGGTAATAGCGGGCTGTTTTTCTCTGTCCTCTCTTTGGGTTAAATCAGTAGAGGGGGACATCTGGTTACAGGGCGAATCCGAATCCTTATGTGGTATCGCATCAGGAGTGAAATCTTTAACTAGCCTGTAGATCGTATCGATGTTTAGTGCTGCTTTCTTCTTAAACTCCACTTGTAGAGCGGGATTGGAAGAAAGTTCCTCATAATCATCGATCATATTTTTAACCTCTCGATTTAGCTCCCTATGGCCTATCTTCGATAGGTTTAATGCCATCAAATCTTCTATAGTTTTCATAAATAGGTTTTTAATTTGTTTGGGGTATTTCCAATTCTAATTTGAGTTTTAATAAGACAAGAGCCCGTTTACGTTCCCCTTCTCGAATTCGCATCTTCTGGGTAGTATGTTCTATTGGCTCTGGTTTTTCTTTTTTAGGTGTTGTTTTTTTTGGGGGTTCTTTTTCCTGCTTCTCCCCTCGCATCAATAGCGCATACAAAAGCGCATCTGCTTTTTCGGCTATGGCATTGGGGGTTTTAAAATTATCCGTCTCTTTTTGGATCAGCTCATAGGCGGCTATGGGATCCAGCTTGCTTCCTGTACGAGCTATTATCTCTTTTTGATTTTTAATGGTAATGGTAGAGAGCTCCTCTTTTTGAATGTCTTTTAATTTATACATAGGTTTATAGAATAGGATCGGTGGCGCACTGTTGGCTGTACAAAAGTTCTAAGCCTAAAAAAAAGGCGTTGGCTTGGCTTTGATTATCGTAATGAATACTGCATCCTTGGGACGTGCCATCGGGGTAAAAACAGTGGTACTGATAACACTGCAAGGGACGATCCACATCCTCTAGGTCAATGGTTGTCCATCGCAAGATAAGGGTGTCTTTATGCAGGGGGGATCGTAGAATACTAAAATTGCGACAATATGCTTGGGTTTCTCTGGCAATGGTAAGGCCGTGGTGGAGTAGCTTCTCTAGTACTTCTTGGGGTATTTCTTTTGTCGGTGTCTTTTTGTTTGGTTTCATTAGTTACTGGTTTTTGGTAGATTTTGGCTATACTGGGTTATGTGTCTGGTTACTTCCAAAACGGCGGCTTCAATGGAATAACTATGTGCAAATACAACCCCTTGCCCATCTATGTGGTGTATAAAGTTTTTACCTAAATTCTTGTCTATCTTTCCTAAATCATGGGGGATGTCCCATCCGTAAGCGTTGCTCAGGGCTATAAGCCCCTTAAAACCGTTATAGCGAAAATACCTTGGATCGGAACTCAGTAATAACAATTGATTGCTATCTAAGGGGTCTTGGAAGCGTTTTACACGAATAACCCCCATCGCTATTTTTTTAGCAAACTGTGTTCCTAGCAGTACATTTACTTCTACGGCTACTCCTCTTTGCTCCATAAACTGTACTAGTTCCGTGCAGCCTAGCCCCACATACAAGAGTCCCTCTCCTTCGATTTTAGCGTTTGCCCCTGCCACCACATATAGCTTTAGTGCTGGATAAGCGGATTTTTTGTCTTTAAAATAAGCATACACACTCTTGCAATGCGTTGCTATGGGAGAGCCATCAAGGGCTATCTGTAGCTGGCTTACCGTTTTGTATACTGGGGGAGATTGTGGCAAGGGAACGGGATACAGCCCCATAGCGGCCGGTCAAAACTAAACATACCCATCGCACTGGATCGATAAGAAAGATGGGGTTTTAATAGCTGCTGCTGCTTTATTTTTGGTAAATAATCCGCTAATAGTGCCTTGATCTTTGGTTGTATTAGTGCCAGTTTGGACATCCCTATAAAATACTGGTGTCCTGCTAATTCGGCGATGTCTTTTGGGGGATACTCCCCAAACCAATCACTTCCCTGTTCTATATGACGGATGCTTCCGCGATGGATTTTCTCCAAAACAGACTTGTTGTTGGGGCGTAGATTTCCTATTTGATGGGTAACAAAACGGGTAAAAGATCCTACGCTATCAAAAATTGTATATTTCCAATCTACGGGTAGTATTTGCTCTTGCTGGGCTGTATTCATCTCTTTGCTGTTTCCAAAAGGTTGCGCTTGTAGGAAGTGATAAATCCTTCTCGCATATCTTTCCCTTTATAGGAATTTAAAAATCCTTCTAGGTTTACATCCCGTTTGATCTTTTCTGCCTTTTCTGGTCGCATTACCATAAAATAGCTTGCCAGCGCATCCTTTAGGGTTTTTCCTGCCCATACCTTTGTATAGGGGTTTCCTTGCGCATCCTTCATACCCGTTTCTCGTTTCATCTCCAACTCATACCCTCGTTGTATATTTAACATCGTTCTAAGGGTCATAATATCCTCTGTGTCGTCATTTCCCGATTCCTTTCCCTCATAGGCCAGAATAGCCCCTCGGATTCGTATACAGATGTCTGCTACAGCAGGGTATAGCAGCTGACGCTCCAGTATTTCATTAAAACCAATGCGATAGATACAACCACTAAAGCGATCTAATAGAGAGGCATCTTGTTTGTTATTCCCTACATAGTTTCCACTAAGACCATTACCAATGACATTTCCTGTAGCAATACATCCGAAATCGGGATGCTTTTTAATTCCCTTGTTTAGTCCATTAAAAATAATGGCGTCCCTTTGGGCACTTTTGGCTAAGGCATCATTTAATAGTCCTGCGGTATTGGCGTCCAACTTGGGCATTTCGTCTAAAATAAGGATTTTGCCATCCCGCCACGCCTCGATAAGACCGCCTTCTTTATAGCCTGTAATGGTCTGCCCTCCTTTAATATCGGTGGGGGATGTCCATTGGTTGCAGTTAATTACAACAAAGGGTAACTCCTTTCCATCATTTGGCTTTCTTCCAAATAGGGCATAGGCTGCTTTTTCGCCAAGAGTGGTCTTTCCTGTTCCTGCGCTACCTACCAAAAAAACATTGTTTCCGCTTTGCAAATCATCCAATACTTTGATAAGATTGGGCATCTGAGCGATCTCGGGTAGGTCTAAAGTGTATGTTTTACGGTTCATCTTATGAGATATATTTTTCGGGTTTATTTTCGAGATTTATGCCTCTTGTAATTCAAAATAAATGTGGAGCTGATCCACTAGGGTATCTAGTGGGGTAAGCTCTCCTATCCGATCTTGGTAGGCGGCACTACCTAATTCCTCAGGAGGATACCTGCCAAAGACAAATTCTGGATTCCCATCCCCGTGGGGATGGTTATAGATAAAATAGCCAAGGGTGTGTAGGCTCTTATAGGGCGGTTGCTCTGCTGCTGCTTTTAGAATCGTTTCAAAAAGAGCGGCTATTGGGGTGTTTTTAATCCCTTCTTTCCACTGGTGGTAGGATTCTGAAACACTTTTAAAGATGGGGATTAGCGAATAGTTATACTTTTCTTTGTCCGACAAGACTCTATTAAAGGAGATACTACCAAAGGGATAAGGACTGTCTTTGGGCTCTATATAGTCTATAAAACCAATTATGGGATTGCTTCCTTGCCCATAAGCCCTGCCTAATTCATAGGAGTAAACAGCAGTATGGGATTGGTTCTGTGCTGCCCATTCTTTTTCGTTTTCTACTTCCCATTCTTTTAACTCCTGTGCTGCCGTTAGGTGTTGCAAACCATAGCTGTCTAAGCGCTTTAAAAATGCTTGGAGATTACTACTGGGGAGTATCCCCATCATCTCCCCGCCATTTTGGACAAAATCAGGAAGTTCATCCTCGCTTTGTCCCTCTTCTCTTTTAAGGAGTTCTCGCAATTTAGGATCCAGTATCATTTCATAAAACATACCCTTGTGGATGTATACAAAATAATGGCTTCCCAATTGCTCAAAACGAAGCCCTTCTCCATTTATGGTAAAGTGGATATTCTGATGATGTTGACCCCCATTCTGGTCATATTGACCCCCCTGTTGATTTTTCTTTAAAAAGATAAGTTACTGACAAAATTACAGTTTTTTTCTTAGACTTTTTCCTTTAAGTTCAATGCGATGAGAAGTGTGTACCAATCGATCTAAAATTGCATCAGCAATAGTCGCTTCTCCTATTATCTCATACCAACTAGTAATTGGTAATTGACTTACTATTATAGTTGCTTTTTTTGCGTGTCTATCTTCAATAATTTCCATTAAATCCATTTGTTGTTTTTTATCTAAATGTGCTAATCCAAAATCGTCAAGTATAAGTAATCCTGCTTTAGCTATTTTATCAAATAGTTTAAAGACACTCCCATCAATTCTTGCCATTTTTATATTAAGTAATAATTTTTGAATATTAAAATATAATACTGCTATTCCCTGAGAACAGGCTCTATGTCCTAAAGCAGATGCAGCAAAACTTTTCCCACACCCAGTAGCCCCAGTAATAAGTATAGATTCTCCTTTGTTTAGATAGTTTCCCGTAGCTAATTCTGTTATTTGAGACTTATTAAGCCCTCTAGTATTATCATAAATTAATTCTTCTATTGTGGCACTATATCTAAACTTAGCCCCTCTTTTAAGTCTTTCAAAACGTCTGTTTATTCTATCTTCTTTCTCCCCTTGTAATAGTATTTCCAAGCCTTCAGATAAAGATAATTCGTAATGTTGCTTTGTTTCCAAAAGGGCATTCCAACTAGTAGCCATTCCTAGTAGTCGTAGTTCTTTAATTTGATTTTCAATTTTTGTCATAGAATTTGATGTTTAATGTATTACTAATTAATTAATTAATTAATTATTTAAAAGCATTTGCTCCTCTAATGTTTGCGTGTTTTGGTAAGGGTTTTGTAATGGCAGTATCAGGGTTGTCTTTAGTCATTTTGTTTTCTAATATTTTTTTTAAGAAGGTGTATGAATAATTAGAATTCTCTATTGCTATTTCACAGGCTTGTAAGAATTCTGATCTATTTGTTTTCTTTGATAAATTTAAAATACCTTCACAAGTCCTGTAGAGTTGTTCTGGATAGATATCTTGTTTGAATATGGCTTGAATGTATTGGTATACCGTTTCTGAATGTTCATAGCCTTTTTGTAAATAATAGGTTGGACTACGTTTTTTATAGTATTGATGCTCAGAACATAAGTGTTCTTTTTTAGTAGTGTACCCTCCCTTTTTTAAGCTTCGAGGATGTACCGCAATTAATTCTCCATCACTAAATACTTTCACCAGTGTTCTGGTATATATTACCGCTGTTTGCTTACCTATATGGGAGTAAGGAACACTATAATGATGCTTATCTTCACTTAGATAAATATGATTATTATTAGCTACTTTAAGACTCTTATAATACTTAATTTCAAAATCTTGATCTGGCAACTCTTTTAAGGTATGTTGCTCCTGAGCTAAAAACTTTTCTTCCCTTGAATAGTCTTTACGTTGCATTCGGGTTTGATTATGCGCTTGCATCTTTTCTCCAATAGCTTTATTTAAAGAAGATAAATCAAAGAATTGTTGATTACGTAGTTTGGCATATACTCGACTATAAATGAGTTTTACTTGATTCTCTACAAGAGCTTTATCTTTTGGCTTTCTAACACGAGCTGGTGTTACTGTTGTTCCATAATGATTAGCAAAATCTTCCAAAACTTGATTAATAGTTGGCTCATATCTATTTGCTTTGATTACAGCAGATTTTAAATTATCGGGAACTAAAGTCTGGGGGACACCTCCTATATGCTGTAAACAGCTTTGTAATGCCCATATAAAATCTGATATTTTTTGACTAGGAACTGCCATTGCAAAACTATAGTCTGAGTAGGGTAAGCAAGCAACAAAGACTTGAACATAAATCTCCTCTCCAGTATCCCTATCAATGTAGGATAACTTCTTACCTGCAAAATCAATATATAGTTTATCTCCAACAAAATGTTCCAACACAAGGGAAGGCTTACTACTAAATTGATATTGTCGTAATAAGGCACAAAATTGACTGTAACTATAATGTGCCAATGGAAAATCAGACTTATATTCTTCCCATAGGGTAATGCGGGTGACTCCAACTCTTGTAAGCTCTTTGTTATAATAAACCAACTTTTCTTTTATAGGCTCATAACGAGCATCTTTATAGGCTGGATTGCCAGATAATAAAGATTTTTCTAGTTCGGGATCTTCCAATAAAAGCAGTTCTGAAATAGGAATACCACTGATAAGCACCCTAGAAATATAACTCTTTACCGTGTTTTTACTGATACTCAGTGAGCGGGCTATACTTTTATAACCTTTTCCTAGATTGTGCATTCTTAATATTTGTTTAACAAGACTCATACGTTTGGGTTTTCCTGCCATAACTTATCTTTTGATGATTACTATAGTATTAATCATCTAATAAAAACAAAATCAAGAACTTATTAGAAATAACTTAATAGGGAAAATTTAATCTAGAATAAATTTAACATCCATCGAAACTATGGGGGTCAACTTACTCCAGAATAAAATAAATCCTATAGCATAAAGGGGTCAACTTACTCCAGAATCAGCAACAGATGATACTAAAATCGCTAACCTATTTTGCTATGTTATCTCTTTTTTAGGGGGTCAGCATGCGTCAGAACGTCAGTTAGTTTTTGACTCTTTGATCGATGCTGGAAGGGGGGTCAGCTTGCACCAGTATATCC
>CAVYIL010000099.1:0-5188 GCA_963768325.1 uncultured Flavobacteriaceae bacterium
TCACATAAAAAAGTTGGGGAGAATCCTTAAGTTTGCATAAAAAATGGAATGAATTTTTCAATAATTTCTTCAATTTTGCCAGAAGGACTATTAACTCATTTTGATATTGTTGATTTTAAAGAATTGGGCAATTTACAAACTAAGCAAGACTGTTTTTATATCTATTTAGATGAGAAAAACATAATCCCCAAAGAATATAGGTCTTTTGAATATGAGTCCAAAGGTTTTTATGACAGGAAACAAATACAAGACTTTCCCATAAGAGATAAAGCAGTTTATTTATGTATAAGAAGGCGAAGGTGGCGTAATAAGGTCGACAAATCAAAAGAAGTAAAAAGTGATTATTCTATTATAGCTGAGGGTTCAAAATTAACCATTGAACTTTCAGATTTTTTAAAAGATACAGGTAGAGACTCGAGAAGATACAATAAGTAAAATATCTAGTTATTACGGTGTTAAAGCCAATTTGTTGCAACGCCATTATAAGAAAAAAATCAGTGGTTTTAAAGACTGGGAACAGTTAAGTCACTCCGAAGATTATTTAATTTATCCTGAAAACATTGGAGAACATTTAAGCATCGACGAAGTGAGTCTGTCTAAAGGAGAACTCTATACCTTTGTCACCAACAAAAATGGAAGAGGAAAGAAAAAAACATTAGTAGCCTCTATAAAGGGCACAAAAAGTCAAGATATTATTGGTGTTTTAAACAAAATTCCATTAGATAAAAGAAAATTGGTAAAGGAAATAACCCTTGATATGGCAAACAATATGCAATTGGCTTCAAAAATGTGTTTCCCTGAATGTTACTTGGTTACAGATCGTTTCCACGTTGTAAAACTAATAATGGAAGCCCTGCAACATTTAAGAATAAAATACAGGTGGGAGGAAATAGAAAAAGAGAATCAAGCAATCAAAATTGCAAAAGAACAAGGGTTAAAATACATTCCATTTAGTTTTGATAATGAGGATTCTCCCAAGCAATTATTAGCAAGAAGCCGTTATATTATTGCTAAAAAACCTAACCAATGGACAGAAAACCAAAAGATAAGAGCTGAATTATTATTTAAGAAGTATCCCCTTTTATATCAGGCATACAAGCACACCCTTGAGTTTAGAAACATATATGAAGAAACCTCTAGAGAAATAGCAAAAGAAAAAATAATAAACTGGATGCAAAAAACAAAGCTTCTAAATATGACAGTCTTTAATACCGTGGTTAACAGTTTAAATTATCACTTAGAAACTATTTTGAATTTCTTTATAAAAAGACATACAAATGCAAATGCAGAATCTTTTAACTCCAAGATAAAGTTGTTTAGAGCAAACTTAAGAGGGGTAGTTGATGTGAAATTTTTTCTCTTTAGAATGGAAAAACTTTTTGCCTAATCCCCAGAATATTTATGTGAGCCGTTATTCTCTCTCGCATGGTGGGCACAGGCTTTTTCTAAAATGGCAATAGATTCTTGTTTTTGCTTCATTTTAAGCACTTTGCGATTTCTGGTTTCTATCATTTCTAAGGAAGCATCCATAAGGGATAGCGTATTGGCAGTGCGTATGGGAAGCCCGTGTAAAAACTTTCTAACGGTACTTCTAGAAAGTTTAGAGATTGCTGCCAGTTCCCGTGCGGGGGTTGCCTCTAGGGCGAGTAACTTTTCTAATAAAACCGCTAGTGGAATCGGTGTATATCCTTCTAAAGGAATCGTACTAGCGTTTTCTTGCTTATATTCATATAATCAGGGTATTACAAGGTGTGTTTGCCTTGTTTTTTTGTGTTTTTTTCTGTTTTTTTGTGTTTTTTTTATTGTTTTTTTTTAAAACAAATTCCAAACAAAAAATGAAAAAACACCTCTTATACGACCTGCTTTGTTATTTAAAGCAGCACTGCACAAGTAGTACCGTTTCTGTATATGCCTTTGTTTTCTTTACTAGCCGAAAAATAAAGGAGTTATCTTGCACTATTAGGAAAGGTTGTATTCTACTTTGTTTTATTTTATATTGTTTTCTTCTGTTTTCTTCTGTTTTTTTTTGATATTTTTGAGCCGTTTTATTGGTCTCAGAATTAGTTAAAACTATGCACTTTAGTGCATCTCGCTTTAGCTTCTAAAAACATTTACCTTTGTCTTATGACAGAACAACGGGTAAATGACCATACAGTATCACGTTTAACGGTTCATCTAGTTTGGAGTACCAAGTATCGTTATCCTGTTTTAGAAGGAGATATTCAAAAACGATGTAGGTCAATTCTAGTTCAGGTTTGTGATGCAGAAGGAGTGAGTATTTTGAAAGGCGTAGTTAGTAAAGATCATGTTCACATGCATATTGAGTACCGTCCGTCTCAGGATGTAAGTAGTCTAGTTAAGAAATTGAAAGGTCGCAGTTCAAGAAAGCTTCAGCAGGAATTTCCTAATCTGAAAAAGCGCTATTGGGGTCGTCATTTTTGGGCTATAGGATTTGGTTGTTGGAGTACAGGAAATATTACAGATAAAATGGTAAATGATTATCTAGAGCATCATCGCAAATCTAGTAATGATACAGATTCTTTTATCTTGGAATGATTCCGTACTGCTGACTTTAGTCAGATTTAAAAACCTATGGACTTTAGTCCATAGTGGTTTAGTTAAAAAATTATTGTACTCTATCCACTGCACTAGGATTTATACGAGAATTCAAATTTAAACAAAAAAAAACCTCTAAAACAAGATTTCGGATAGTGTTTTTACAAATTAAAACACTATCTAACTAGGATACAGCTTTTTATACTATTATATTTTTTTGTTAAAAATATATATATTGTTGTATTTGTAGAGACAAACGAAGCACAAATGAAAAAAAACAAGGACTTAGACATTATTGACCAGCAGTTTTTAACAGCTGTCGACACTATTCTGGCGATGAATCAGGCAGCCAACAAGCCCATTACTACGGAGGCTGCTATAGGAAAGATTATTTATCCCAATTTTCGGTATCTAGTAAAGCACATTCGCAATCGGGAAAAAAGGGTTTCTCAGGCGGCTCTATGTCGTTTTATTAAAGCCTTTGATGTGGATGCTAATTTTTTTTACGATCCCCAAAAGGAGTTTAAACTTCTTAGTTCGGAGCAATTAGCGCAAAAGGTAGCTACCCAAGGGATGCTCAAAAAAATAAGCAATGATACGGATCGAGTACTTCGGGATTTTATGAATTCCTATTCGGACAAAAAAAATAGTTATATGACAGATGGCAAGCGTCTAATGGCATATAAAGAGTCGCTTTTCAGGGTTTTAAAAAGAGTCCCCCACTATCTAATCGAAACGGTTTATAAGGATGCTATGGAACTGTTTTTGGAGATGGAGGCAACTTGGTTAGATAGCCTTTCGGATGCAACCCAATACGACACAGAGGCTTCCCGTGCTAGGGCACTAGAGAAAGAGGTAAAAAGCTTACAAAAACAGCTCCAAGAGGCTAATAGGGAGATTATCGCCGTACAAAAGAGTGAAAATGAGCTGTTAAAAAAATATTTAAACGCACAGGAAAAATAACCCTATAGCCTTCCTTTATAGCGCCTTAAGAGGGAGGCTTCCTTTTACTATTTTTGTGTTTCCATATTTTTATATAAATACTATGTTATGCAGCAGCACCCAGAGATCGATTTTACAAAATGGAGTTCCCTACTAAACAAAAAGCGCTTTGCCTTTACCGACCTAAGTGCTAGTACCCGTAGTTCCCTACCCCGTTGGGTAGCTTCTGGTATCCTCGAGGAGGGTTTCTCTGGTTCTAAGTTCCATCCCCTTACCCTTATCTGGCTCGCTTTGGTTAGTGATTTAGAGGCATTTGGGGTGTCTACGGAAAAGATAAAGGGCTGTAAGGAAGCCTTATTCGCTCCCATTAGGGTTCCAGATGGTAGCTCCTACCCTGCTCTAGCGTATTATATGATCCATACCCTAGTATATCGAACCCCTATTTTTATTGTTCTAACCCAAGATGCCGAACTACTGCTATTAGAGCAGAGGCAGTATTTTCAGGAGCTTCAAAAAGGCGGTATTACCAACCACCTATGTCTTTCCTTGCACAAGGAGATAGCCGATAATTTACATAGTTTGTATCATCCTGTAGCCTTTGGTATGTTGGCAACACTCTGTAAAGAGGAGCTGCAAATACTAGCCATTGTACGAGATGGAAAGTACCAGAGCATCCGCATTGCTAAAAAAAATGGACAAGTGGATCTTATCGAAGGAGTAGAACACCTAAGCCATACGGCGGATATAGCGGAAATCCTACAAAATGGGAGCTATCAAAATTTGGAGATCAAACAGCATAATGGGGTAGTGGAAGGGTAGCTGTCATAGCGTACCATGAAGCCCATAACTACCTGATATACAGGTGTAATATTTCAGAAATTACGCTCTAAAAAACTAAACATATATACACTGAATATCAATTGATTACAGAGATGTTTGCCGCTAATGCACGAACCCTTCCACTCCCCCAACTTATGAGTTTTATTATCTGGATTTATGTATTCTTTTGGAGCAGAATGATTTACTTTAAAATCTTTAAAGATTATAATTATTGGTATATCTAAGTTTTCAGCAATTTGTAGCTCAATCCCTAAGCCTGTTGAAGGAAAACTAGATTCCGCAATTATTAAATCAGATTCTTCAACCATTTTTCTGTCCCATAAATAACAATAATGTGCTTTTTGATCAATTGAAATATCTTGAAGTTGAGGGTCGCTATTGACAAGAGCATATTTAACGTTAAAAGAACTAAGTTCTTTAGCTAAAGAATGAATAGAATCGACATATTTTTCAAAAATATTTTTCGGAACATGAGTTAAACTTGAAGCAATGTATATATTCATAAATTTAAGTAGCTGTTCTTATATTAGGTTGTAAAAACTGATAACCAGTTATTTCACTAGCAATTTGATCTAAAAACTGTTCAGGGGATTGTTGTATAAATTCATTTAAAAGCCAGTTCTTTTGACTTGATAAGAAAGAATTTAATTCAAGAGGTTTATATCTACATAATTCACTTAAGTGATGCATTGCTCCAAGTGCTAAAGTCGTTGACGATCTATTTAGTTTATTAGGACCGGATACATTACTTTTCAAATACCATAATGTATGAGCTCCATTAATGCATTGTAAGTCTTGTCTTAAATCTTTATTTAGATTTTTAAGATTATTTTTTTCAGTTTGAGTAACT
>CAVYIL010000100.1:0-29448 GCA_963768325.1 uncultured Flavobacteriaceae bacterium
CTTTTTAAAACTTTGTTTAAGAACCTTTATTTAATCATTATAGGTAAGATTTATACAGTAGAAGAATTAGGTTATTATACGAGAGCTACATTATTTAAGCAAGTCCCAGGAACTTTAGTCACTACAATTCTTCAAAGTGTTACATTTCCAGTATTGGTAAAAGTAATAAATGATGACATTAAAGTTAAAGAATTAATGGTTAGAAGTGTTAAGCTTACTGGGTTTGTTCTCTTTCCTATTATTTCGATACTGGTATTCTTTTCAGAGCCTTTGATTTTGATTTTACTTACGGATAAATGGTTACCAACTGTTATTTTGTTACAGATATTATCTTTAGAAATTATTTTTCATCCTATGCAATATATTAATTTAAATTTATTGAATGCTAAAGGAAGATCTGACCTATTTCTTAAATTGGAATTGGTTAAAAATGCTTTAACCGTTTTAGCAATCTTTTTGACATACCAATATGGGTTATTATGGATGATAATAGGAGCTGTAATAGTTTCTTTCGCAGGCTTTTTTATTAATACTCATTATACCCAGAAGTATATAGAATATTCCGCTTTGAATCAGATGAAAGACCTTCTGCCCTACGCTCTCGTCTGTTTTTTGTCAGGGGGAATAGGTTTTTCGGTTAGTTATTTGTTTTCAGGTTCTTTAGTACAATTATTAACTGGGGTTGTTACAAGTTTACTTGTATATGTATCAATGTCTTACGCGCTTAAATTCAAGGAAATATCAGAAGTTAAATCTATTATAATGAGTAAGATAAAGAGAGAATAAGTAAAAACAAAAAATTTTAAATAAAAAAAATGAAAAAAATTATTAAAAAAGGAATATCAAGTGTTATTAATTTGATGATGTTTTTTATTCCTAATAAAAATCAAAAAGCAAAGTTTATAAGTTTTTTAAGTAAGAAATTAATGAATGCTAATAATCAAGTAGAATATGATGAAGATTTTGATATGTATTGGTTAAAGGATAAAGATCAATTTTTATATTTAGTCAAAAAACCATATTTTAATTATAGCAAAGAAAAATTATATAATAGTATTCAGAAAATTGCTTGCCAATATTACACACCTAAAAAAGGAGATGTAATTATAGATATAGGTGCTGGAATAGGTACAGAAACTTTATTTTTTAATGAAAAAATGGAGAACAAAGGACTAATTTATTCTATAGAAGCAAGTAAGGAGAGTCACAGAAAACTGGTGGGATTATGTGCTAAAAATGATATTTCAAATTCTCAAAATCTTAATATTGCTATAACGGATAACAATCAAAAAGTATGGATTGAAGAAACGAATGATTATCAGATTGATTTTGTAAATAATCAGGCTAAAGGTACTGAAGTAGATGGAGTAACATTGGATTATTTTGTAGAGGAAAAAAATATAAAAAATATAGACTTTCTTAAAGTTAATATTGAAGGATCAGAATTACAAATGATTGAAGGCATGAAAGAAGCGATTAATATCACTAAAAACATAGCTGTTTCTTGTCATGATTTTCTGTTTGACGATGATCGAAAAATAAAGGATAAAATGTCTCATTTTTTAAAAAACAATAACTTTCAAGTGTTATATAACAATACCGGTCACAAAGTAGTTGATAGTTGGATATATGGTAAAAAAATGTAAATGAATATTTTACACGTTATATCAACTTTAAACATAGGTGGGGCAGAAAATTTTGTTGTTCAATTGGCTAATGAACAGAATAAATCTAATAACGTTTCGATAATAGTATTAGGTGTTACCAATCCAGAGCAAAATTATATTGACTCTATAAATAATAGAATATCGCTAGTAGAATTAAATTGGAAAAAAAAATATAGTATAATTCAATTTCTAAAGCTAAACTCATTGATTAAACAGTTAGCTCCTGATGTTATTTTTGTTCATTTGCACAACCCATTGTATTACATCTATGGCATTTCTTTTTTGAAACCTAAAACATCATTTATACACACAGTTCATAGTAGTTTTAATAATTGGAAATTCATTTTAAGATATATGAATATGTTTCGATTTTTAAATAATAAAATACTTCATGTATGTGTAGCTCCATCTATTTATGAAGACTTAAAAGAAAATTTCCCGAAGTTAAAAAGTAAGATGATTAGAAACGGAATAAATGAATATATTCCAAAAAGGAGAGAAAAAGAAATACAGAGATTCTGGAATAAGTTTTCTATTACTCCAAGTTACGGTGTCCGTTTTTTAGCAATAGGGAATATTAGTAAACATAAAAATTATAAATTATTATCTCTTAGTTTTAAATCAATATACAAAAGTTATCCAAAGGCTATGTGTATTCAGATAGGAAAATATCATGACAATGTATTAAGAGAAGAATTAGTAAAGATTGGTGCCAAAAATGTTTTTTTTGCGGGGCAGCATAAAAATGCAGCAGATTTTTTAAAAGAATCAGATGCGTTAGTGATTAGCTCTATACAAGAAGGAATGCCTATTGTAGCTCTTGAAGCTTTATCTATGGGGGTTCCTGTCATTTCAACACCTGCGGGAGGAATGAAGGATATTGTAATAGATGGATATAATGGATATATTATAAATGATTTTGAAGTAATGTCTTTTCAACAAGTAATTCATAGATTTATATCATTGTCGAATGAACAAAAACAGAATTTAAAGAAAAATGCAAAGGCATCCTTTGATGAATTTTATAGAATCAAACAAATAGAAGCCTTATACCGAACTAATTATGTTTGTAATGTATTGGACTAAAGAAAATACAAACATAGCATTGTTTTTCTCTTTAGCTGTGTTATTGGTTCATATATTGATGTTTATTGAATATGTTATGCCTTTGCCAATTCTGTTTGTAGGTTTGTGCGTGCTATTTTTCTTTTATATAGCTCTCCGAGGATATTTTGTGTCTTGGGAAAATGTTGAAAAGTTTAAAAATAAACTATTTCTTCACAGTTTGATTTATCGTTTTCTTGCAGTTATAGCAATGTATTTGCTAACTATGACATATGATCCAGCCAATTTGCCTTTGGAAATATCAGCTTCAGATTCTTGGAATTATCATTATTCAGGTATAATTGTAGCCGATGCAATTTATGAGGAAAAAAATATATTTGGGGAGTTGTCTACCTTTTGGAAAAGTGAATCCGACTATGGTTTTTCAATACTAATAGGTTTTTTATATGCTGTTTTTGGAAAAAGTACACTTGTTATAAAAATATTTAACATCCTAATAGGAAGCATAACAGTAGTAAGAATATACCAAATCACTCGTTTTTTGTATGATGAAAAACGGGCTAGACTAGCAGGTATTTTAGCAATGTTAATGCCTTCTTTACTTTGGTTTGGAGGGATGTTACTAAAAGAAACAGTATTAATTTTTTTAATCGTCAATACAGGATATTTAGTACTTAAAACTATTAATATTCCTAAATTTCGACTAGTAAACTTTGTGATAATTGTATTGCAAATAACCATAACGTTATATTTCAGGACATTTATAGCACCATTATTACTGATTTGTGTTTTACTTCAGATTGTATTTTTAAAAACAAGAAAAGAGAACTACCGTATTTTATCCTTATGTATTGGTATAGGTTTAATATGGTCTAGTTATATGATAGCTGATCGATTAGGGATGACAGAAGGAATCGAATCTATAATAGCATCTAGTGAGGATCAGTTTGGTAACGAGTTAGAACATTCCGCAAAAACAAGAAATATAAGTTATTCACAAGCTTTAGTAGCTCCATTATTATTAGCAGGAGCCATCATAACCCCCTTTCCATCTGTATTGGATTTCGAAAAAGCACAATTAGGTATTTTTGTGCATTTTCAGAATGAAATAATACGTAACTGTCTCTATTTTTTTATGTTTTTCGGTCTTTTCAAAATACTGAAGCAACGAAAAAAAGGAATGATTTTCATAACATTTTTTCCGATTAGTTATATCCTAATTTTAGCAATTTCTGGAGTATCATTTCAGGACAGGTTTCAAGTACTAGCATTACCATTTTTAATAATTTTCATGTCCGACGGAATTATTAGCAAATACCCAAAAAAAGAAAGACATTGGAGTATTTATTTAGCTTTTATTTTTCTTGCAATTCTAATGTGGAATATATTTAAGTTAACCAACAGAGGACTCATATAAACTCTTAAAATTAAACCAAAAGATGAGTGATTTTATTATTCTAAATTCCAAAACAGACTCAGTTGATACTGTAGGAGATAAATTAGAGCTAACCAGAGAAAACAAGATACTAATTGACGGGGAATATACAGATTACACTAGTGAGAATTCTAGGGTGCTAATTATTGGAGATTACATAGGAAATGAAGCAGAATTATTAAACGTAAGTGATAATGAAATCCCAAAACTAAGAGGTAACTTTTATGCAATAGTAGTAAGAGATGAAATGATAAAAATCTATACTAGTTTTTTTAGCATTTTACCAATCTATTATAACACCCAAAGATCCATAATATCTTCTTCAATAGAATTGATAAAGAAAAATGACAAGCAAAATTTTTCCATAGATAAAAAGTATATATTAGAAAACATACTGTTTAACTATGGTTTTTTTAATCGTACTTTATACAGAGAAATAAAATTATTACCCTGTCATTCCTACCTCACAATAAGCAGTAAAAAAGTTTTTATATCTAAGCATTATGAAACGATTGATTTATTTTCATCTAAAGTAAATAAAGGCAAAAAAGTATCCAGAGAGCTTAGCGATATGTTTATAGAAACTACCAAGAATTATTTTCCAGAAGCACCATTTGACATAGCATTTACAGGAGGTTTTGACGGTAGAGTTCTAGTCAGTTGTGCCACACACCATAATAAAAAGCATTCTACATTTTCTTTTGGAAGACCAAAAGATGACGATGTGAGCATACCTAAAAGAAATGCAGAAGCATTGAACATACCCTATCAATATTTTGATTTGGGATCACCAAATTATTACGAAGAATCGTATTATGAAAACGCGATTGAATTTGCATCAAAAGGCTATAAAGGAAATGGATTCTTATACTCACATTTTTTATACAGCACCAAAAAAATAAGTCAACAATCACAATATTTATTATCAGGAGTCGTAGGAAGCGAGCTTTTTAGGGCACTGCATACCACAGGAGCCGTAACTTCTGAAGCATTGGTAGATATATTTAAAACTACAGATGATCTAGAACTCATCAAAAAAATAAGAAACAATAAAGCCCTAAAAGTTTTAAAAAAAGAAGAGTTTGCCTATGAATTGGATGAGTTAATAAGTGAGCTTATTATTTATAAAAGAGCTTTACCTATGAATCTCCCATTAAACCAACGATTTTACTTATTTGTGTTTGAGGAGACTTTTCGGAAATTTTTTGGTCAATGGATAGTCACACAACAAAAGCATATAAAAGTAAGAACCCCTTTTTTAGACTTTAAATTTATTCAAGCATTGTTAAAAACAAAATATGCAGGTGCAAACAATGATTTTTTTACTAATAATCCTATAAAAAGAATAAAAGGACAATACATATATGCCGATATTATAAAGAAAACGAACACACTTATTTATCGACAAACAACAGGAAAAGGGTATCGACCCAAAGACGTTAGAAATTTCTTATATAATTATAAGATTTTATTACCATTCCTAACAAAAAGGCTAAAAAGAAATGTAAAGAAAACCAATTTAGACAATCTAGGAATAATTTCAGGAGTAAAAGCTAATCAAGAAAAAATAAGATCAATAATAAGTAAAGCATTATTTTTTGATGAGGTTAGATTAAATAACATGCTTAGAGAACTGACACCTCATACCCAAGAAAAAGTACGAGACGCTTTCTTAATGTCCCTATCCATCTTAAGTAATATTAATAAGCCTAAAAAGGTAGAAAAAGCAAAACCAATGAATAGCATTATAGCCTTAATGGATTACAAAGCAAAATTCGGATCAAAACATTTTGATACACCATACAGAAGCGGAATGGACAAAGACCGATTAACAAAATACTTTAAAGAAAGAGGATTTCAGATTGAATATAAATATTTAAATGAAGTCGATATTAAAGATAAAGAATTATCTAAAAAAAATATTATTTACACATCCTCAGAAGACATAGGATATAAGTATAAATCATACATAGAGGACATCGTATTTGCATTAGAATTATCCGGAGCAAAAGTAATACCAGCCTACAAACATCTTAGAGCTAATAACAATAAAGTATTTATGGAGCTATTAGGAGATCAGGTAGGACTAGTTAAAAACATAGACTCCTTTGTGTTTGGCTCTATGAAAGACTTATTAATGCATTTAGACAACATTACATACCCAATGGTGCTTAAAACATCTGCAGGAGCATCAGGAACAGGAGTATACCTTGTTAACACAGAAAAAGAATTAATAACCAAAGTTAAAGACATAAGCCAAAGAGATTTTATTAAAGACCTCAAAGATTACGGAAGAGCATTAAAACATAGTGGATACATCAAAGAATCCATATTTAGACAAAAATTTATACTACAGGAATTTATACCCAACCTCAAAAATGATTGGAAAATATACGTATTTGGAGATAGGCTATATGTTTTTAAAAGACCAATTCTAAAAAACAGAGGAATTAAAGCAAGTGGAGGGGGATATGACAATTATTTTTATGGATTACAAGCAAATGCCCCAGACGGACTTTTTGACTACGCGATAAAGATATTTAATGCCATGAATGTTCCAAATATCTCAATAGACATAGCATATGATGGAGAACAATTTTATCTAATAGAATTTCAATCAGTCTATTTCGGAACCGCGGGGATTCCTTATTCCGAAGGCTATTTCTGTAAAATGAAAGAAGGATGGAGATTTGTAAATAATAAATTCGAAATAGAAAAAGTCTATGCAGACAGTATAGCCAGATTTATAGATAAAAACGCAGTAGATTCAAATGAAGAAGTACAACATAACGAATCTTAAAACACCTAAGAAAACTATGCAAGTACTCTTTATAAGTAGCGGAAACACAGAAAACGGAATATCCCCTATTGTTCATAATCAAGGAGTCTCTCTAATGGATTTAGGACATGAAGTATCTTTTTTTACCATCAAAGAAAAAGGAATAAAAGGATACCTAAAACATATATTTATTCTAAGAAAATTTTTGAAAGACAAAACATACGATATAGTCCATGCCCACTATTCTCTTAGTGCCATAGTAGCATCATTGGCAGGAGTAAGACCACTAGTAGTATCTTTAATGGGTAGCGATGTAAAAGGGTCACCAATATTTAAATATTTAATAAAAACGTGTAACCTATTATTTTGGGAAAAAGTAATTGTAAAATCAGAAGACATGAAAGAAACTTGTGGTATTACAAAAACAGAAATCCTTCCTAATGGCGTAGATTTTAAAAAATTTAAACCCTTTTCTAGGCAAGAAGGACTAAAAGTTACAGGTTGGGACTCCAGCAAAAAACACATTCTATTTGCAGCAAACCCAAATCGAAAAGAAAAAAATTATGAGTTGGCAAAAAAAGCATTTGATTTGCTAGGTATCTCAGGGGTAGAACTCCATACTTTAACAAACATCCCTAATACACACATGCCTAGCTATCTTAATTCATCTGATGTAATACTACTAACCAGTCTTTGGGAAGGGTCTCCTAATGTAATAAAAGAAGCAATGGCGTGTAACTGTAAAATAGTAAGTGTAGACGTAGGAGACGTACAAAAAGTGATAGGAAAAACAAGAGGTTGTTATGTGACAAATAATGTAGCTACAGAAATAGCAGAAAAATTAAAAGAAGCCCTAACCTTACCAGACAAAACAAAGGGCAGAATAGATATCCCATATTTAGAAGCAAGAAATGTAGCCAAGCAATTAACTAATATATATAGAAAAGCATATAATGACTAAAAGCTATACAATACTTACCGATAAAAGTCAGATAGAACTAAGTAAATGGGAAAGAATTTTAAAAAACGAATCCACAAGTTTTTTCCAAACCCCAGAAGCCTTGCGTTTTTTTGAAACAGTAGGATTAGAAACTTTTGTTTATGCTATAGAAAGCCAAGAAAAGATAACCGCTCTAATCACAGGAGCAATCCATAAAGAAGGCAAATTAACATCGCTACTCACAGGAAGAGCAATAATATACGGAGGACCTGTATTATCCAAAGATGTAGAAGATAAACATATTTTGGCACTACTCGAAACTCTAATTAAAGAATTAAAAAAAGAAGCTATATATATAGAAATCCGAAACCTAAATGACTACAGTAGCAAAAAAGAATTGTTTAGAAAAGTAGGTTTTCAATACCAATCACACCTTAATTTTCACTTAGATTGTTCAGACCCTAAAGAGATAAAAAGAAGAATAAGCAGTAGTAAATTAAGGCAGATAAAAAAAAGCATAAAAGAAGGAGCTGTAATAAGAAAAGCTGTAGATGAAAAAGATATAGAAGCATATTATGCAATTCTTAAAGAATTATATAAAACAAAAGTAAAAACACCATTACCAGATATCACATTCTTTAAAACCCTGTGGAATCAAAATACAGCTAAATTCTTACTAGTAGACTATAAAGACGAAGTAATAGGAGGGATAATATGTCCAGTACTAAAAAACAAAGTAATATATGAATGGTATGTATGTGGCAAAGATAGAGTTCATAAAAACATATACCCTAGTGTATTAGCTACTTGGGCAGCAATAGAATATGCCAGTAACAATAACATACCTCGTTTTGATTTTATGGGAGCAGGAAAACCAGATGAAGATTATGGAGTACGAGAATTCAAATCAAAATTTGGAGGAGAAGAAGTAGAACATGGTAGATATTTATATGTTTCAAAACCAATTCTTTATAAGTTAGGAAAAACAGCAGTTAAAATCTTAAAAAGTACATAGATGAAAATCTTAATAGATATAGGACACCCAGGTCATGTGCATTTATTTAAAAATTTTGCCAAAGAAATGCAGGATAAAGGACATGAACTCCTGTTCACATGTAGACAAAAAGAATTTGAAATAGAATTGCTAAAGGCAGAAGGGTTTAAGTACGTGTCCTTTGGCAAAAAATATAAAACCATATACGGTAAATTATTTGGCTTACTTAAATTTGATTTTATGGAAACCCTACAAGGATTAAAGTTTAAACCAGACATTTTAATGAGTCACGGCTCACCATATGCAGCACACGCCTCAGCCATACTAAGAAAACCACATATATCATTAGAAGACACAGGTAATATGGAACAAGTACGCTTGTACCTGCCCTTTACCGATTGTGTGTTAACATCTAATGCGTTTCATAAAGAATTAGGAAGCAAACAAATAAGGTATCAAGGATACCATGAATTAGCATACCTACATCCAAGCCGTTTTACACCAAACACCAATATTTATGATAAATTAAAAATAGAACAAGGTTCTAATTATGTGTTATTGCGATTTGTATCATGGAACGCTAGCCATGATGTTAATCAATCAGGATTAACAATAGATGAAAAAAAACAACTAATCCAATATTTAGAAAAGCAATACAAAGTATTCATATCCTCAGAAGAACAATTACCACAAGAATTCGAAAAATACAAAATTAAGATTCGACCAGAAGAAATGCATGACGTATTAGCATTAGCATCAATGTTTATAGGAGAAGGAGCAACAATGGCATCAGAATGTGCAGTATTAGGCACGCCAGCAATATACATAAACAGTATTATGGCAGGAACCATAGAAGAACAAGAAAAATACGGTTTGTTATTCAGTTTTAAAAACGGAAAAGGAGTATTAGATAAGATCAAAGAAATAGAAGCAATACCTAATAAAAAAGAAGTATTCGAAGAGAGGCGTCAAAAACTAGTAGACGATAAAATTGATGTCACGGACTTTATGGTATGGTTTGTCGAAAACTATCCACAAAGCAAGAAAATTGTAACAGAAAATATTAAAAAACAATATGAATACCAATGAAAGACTTTACCATACAAAAATATAAGATTTTACTACAATCACTAATTGATAAAAACTATAATTTTCAAACCTTTGAAACCTTTATACATTCTCCAGAAAAAAGAAGCGTAGTATTGCGTCATGATGTAGATTTATTACCAAAAAACTCCTTGACATTTGCAAAAATACAGTTCGAACATGGGGTTAAAGGAACCTATTACTTTAGAGCAGTACCAGAAAGTTGGGATGAAAAAATTATACAACAAATAGCCAAAATGGGGCATGAAATAGGCTATCATTACGAATGTTTAACTACTACAAAAGGAGATTTAGAATTAGGAATTAAGGATTTTGAGAAAAATTTAAAAAAATTAAGAAATTTAGCACCAGTATCTACAATTTGTATGCACGGATCACCAATGTCTAAATATGATTCTAAGGATCTTTGGAAATCATACGATTATTCCGATTATAATATAATGGCAGAACCTTATTTTGACGTTGATTTTGATGAAACCTTTTATATAACGGACACCGGTAGGCGATGGGACGGACATAAAACAAGTGTTAGGGATAGGGTAAAAACTAAATTAACAAGGACATACCACAGCACATCAGAAATTATAGAGGTTGTTAATGCAGAAGTATTTCCTGAGAAAGTGATGTTTACATTTCACCCCCAACGATGGAATGATAATGTTATAAAATGGAGTAAGGAATTAGTCTTACAAAATATGAAAAATGTAGTAAAAAAACATTTTTTTGCTAAAAACTAATACCATTTTCCTTATGAATTTACTGTAAAAGAACATTTTTATAGCGAATTGAAAAAAGCTTAAACCACTTCTTTCTATGTTTTTTTTAACGAGTCCACTAGTTAGGACTCGTTATTTGTTCTTTTCTTGGAACATATTTTTTAAGATATTCCCCCTTTGGTTTACCATCATCAAAAGAGCTAAATTTTAACAACTTTCGGGTTTTGTTTCTCGCCTCTTCGTTAGAAAAATTTTCATATTCTATGCGATAGATAGCAGAATAGATTTGTGCCCTTCCATCCCCATGATAACAATGCATCAGTACAGGATAAGTTTCTTTTCTGTCTAATACAGTAAATAATTTATCTAGATTATCCTGTGTAGGAACCTGTGCAGAAGGTATATTGTAATACTGAACGTTTTCTATTTTGGCAACTGCATTTTTTTCTTTAGTTATTTCATCAAGATTAGCAGGGTTTAGCTCATCAATAATACCGGGGTGTCTAAAATCTATAATTGTTTTGATATTATATTTCTTTACATAATCTTGGATTTGATCCGGTGGAATTACACCCGAGCTAAAGACCTTGTCTTTAGTAATGGTTTTAAAATTATAATTTAGATGAATATCATAGACATATTTAAATGTAAAAATTAGAACCAATGATATTAATATCCCTAAAACAACTTTTATTACTCTCTTATTCATGACTTGTTATTGGTGACTTCTTTTTTAGACAATGTTAGTTTGCTGTCATTTTCCTATCGATGATACGTTCCATATAATCCTGAATAAATGCCTTACACGCATCTTCTACAGCAATCATTTTTTCGTTTTTTTTGTCAATTAGATTATTCTTTAATGCCTTATCATTAATGTCATAAAAACCAATTGATTTTTCACCATCAAAGACACAAATGTAATCATTTTGCATGAACTGATAAAATTTTCCGGAGTGACTCATTACATACGGTTTTATAAGAGTATCACTGACTAAACTACGTCCCCAACTTCTAAACGGTTTATTGTAACCAGATAGATTTAATAGTGTAGGATAAATATCTATTTGCTGAGCTAACTCTGTGTTTTCTCCCGTTAATACCGCCGTTTTTTTAGGATAATAAAACATAAGAGGAACCGCTAATCGATTGATAGGTTTCTTGTACTCCTCATGTTGTGTTTGATTTCCGTGATCAGCAGTAAAAACAAAAATTGTGTTCTCGAACCAAGGTTCTTTTTTGGCCGCTTCAAAAAACTTTTTGATGGCATAATCAGTATATCCTACACATTTATGCATAGGTAAATAACCTTCTGGAAATTTGCCATTATATTTTTCTGGGATAATAAACGGAGAATGAGACGATACAGTAAATACAGTCGACATAAAAGGCTCTGTTTTCTTACTAATAGTCTGATTCATAAACTGCAAAAAAGGTTCGTCCCAAATCCCCCAAATCCCATCAAACTCATCTTGATTAGGGAACAGTTCTTCGAATTCTGTTTTGCCATAGTAATAATTAAAACCTAATATATTACCAAAGCCTAAAAACCCCATAGAACCATTTGGAGCCCCATGAAAAAAAGAAGTGTCATACCCCATTTCGTTATATGCAGAAACTAATGATTGGATAGGTTGCTTGGAATAAGCTGATGAAGTAAAAGCAGTTTTAAAAGACGGAATCCCTGCCAAAACAGATGACATACCATGAATGGATTTTCTGCCATTAGCAAAAGCATTAGAAAAAACCAAACTATGCTGAGCCAAAGAATCAATAAAAGGAGTGTAGCTTACATAATCCTTAATGTCATTATTTTTATTAAAAGCCCCCAAATATTCTTTGCCATAACTTTCGATAATAAAAATAACCACATTTGGTTTTTCCAATAATAGACTATCAGAATATTGCTTTATAGGTTTTATTTCCTTTTGGATAACAGCACCCTCTACATAATTTACTTTTTTGAAAAAATTATGTCCTATAGTTCTAATGATTGAAAAAGGAGTATTTAGTACAATATCTGCATACGCAATGTTTTTTACGTGCCTACTAGAGTCCACGATATTAATTGGTCTTGTGCTATGTTTAAAATCCCCTCTGATGCCACCAATCGATAATGTGCCGATTATACAAATCCCAATGATTGATGTAGAATAATATGCTAATTTTTTAGGTATTGAAGTAGGGGTAATATTTATTTTTTTGTAACCATAAACCCATAAAGCAGATACAAATATAAATAGTATAAGCACATACCAATAATCTACAATAAAAGAACTAAGTAAAGTTAACTTGTTAGTTTCGTTTTCTAAACTCCCCATTACAGAAGTTGTAGTCCTGCTATAGATAAACTTGTAGTATATAAAATCAACATAATTGGTAGCATACGCTATCAGGTTAGTTATAAAATAAATATAAAAAAGAATTCGTTGATATCTCTGTGTTGTATTAATAGTTAGAGGCAATATACTTAGCAATATAAATAAAGAATTAACATATAAGATAGCAGTAGTATCAAATGCTAATCCATAAAAAGCTAATTCAAAAAAATCAGATAATCCGTCAAGTTTGATTAAATCAGAATTGAACGCATAGAATAATATTCTTGCCACAAAATAAAACACATACGCTAAAAATATTCTATATAGTAATACTTTGTACTCTGTTGATCGACTAAGTTTATTCATCAATAAGGGTTTAATATATTTTGTTTATTAATTCTGAATGCATTAAAGTAAAAAAGAACTTCGTAAAATTAGAATGTATCTTTAAAATAAAGACTTTAAAAATCAGAATATTTTGGGAGTTGTATGATTTAATTAGATTAATCTGGTTCATACTAACTTATAATAACACGACATCTATTTGCCAAGATCCCAGTAATTACTCATTTTCATATCCTAAAAATTAACATTGTAACTATTCTAATTCTTTCTTTTTGAGTTTGGTGTGATGGCTTGGTGTGTTTTCTTGGAAGTAAACTTCGTGCGTACTAAATTGGTTATATCTATTTGTTTAATAGAAGGTTATTACTTGTTAAAATGCTTGCAAATATACGAATTTTGGTCAAAATGTACAAATTGTCTTTTGTGGGTTAGTTTTCTTATGATTTTAAACCACTTCAGTATTTATTTTGAAGAATAAATTCATAAGAAAAATGGTATAACCCCTATCTTTTTATATACAAGCTAGTTAAAAAAGATAGAGGTTAATACAGAAATGATTTTAAAGAGGTATATTAGTTTTATTAAGAGGAGAAAGGTTTTTCTGTTGTGAATTCATCAACTGATCCCGTAATTTTTGATTTTTTTGATTTTCTAATGTTTTTAGATGTGTAAACACGAAAATTGCATTTTCTATAGCTTCATTTTCTCTTTTTCCTGATAGTATATAAGATATATAAGTTTTAGAATACACGGTTTTTCTTACGGATAGAATACTGTTTTTAATAAGGTAGTTTTGTATTTTTTTTACATACTTACTTCCTAAGGTTTTGATTATTACGGAACGCTCTTCTTTGGTTATCATATTTTATTGAATAGTGTTAATAGTATTGTTATATTTGTGAATAAATTGTTATTCTTTGTGTATACAATATTACACAATATATTACACATATACAAATAAAAAGTTAATATTTTGGACGATAAAAGTAGAATATTAGATAGAGTTATATTTTTTGCGGATCATTTAGACGTTAGTTTAAGGAGTTTCAGTCTGTCTATTGGAGCTAGCCCTGGTTATTTGCATAGGCTACAAGCTAAGAAAAGTAATATAGGCGGAGATTTTATAGAAAAAATTATACAGTCATACAAGCAACTTAACCCTGTATGGCTAGTAACAGGAGAGGGAAATATGCTGAAAAAAGATGAGCTTATTGGTGAATCTGGATTGCAATATGGAGAGAGAGATTTTTTTAAAGAAGCATTGTTAAACTATCTCGATGATGAAGATGTTCGTGAAAAGGTGATCAGAACAGTAAGCAAGGAAAGTGTTGCTTATACAGATGTAGATAAGGAAAAGAATTAAAAGGATTATAATTTTATAAGGCATTCTAATGTAGAATGCCTTATAAAAAGGTATTATTAAGCTTCCATATACGATTCGATTGGATTGCAAGAACAGATTAGATTTCTATCACCAAACGCATCATCAACCCTACGTACAGAAGGCCAAAATTTATTTTCTCTGACATAAGACAAAGGATAAGCAGCTTGTTCTCTTGTGTATGGAAAATCCCAATTATCAGAAGTCAACATAGCTAATGTGTGAGGTGCATTTTTTAAAACATTATTAGGGTTATCCACATTTGCATTCGTAATTTCTTGACGTATAGATATCATAGCGTCACAAAAGCGATCCAATTCTGCCTTACTTTCACTCTCTGTTGGCTCAATCATAAGAGTTCCAGCAACAGGAAACGAAACTGTTGGCGCATGAAACCCATAATCCATCAAACGTTTTGCTATATCCGAAACTTCAATACCATTAGATTTAAAAGGTCTACAATCAATAATCATCTCATGAGCTACTCTTCCTTTTTCTCCTGTATAAAGTACGTTATAATACCCTCCTAATCTCTCCTTTATATAATTAGCGTTAAGAATAGCATACTCAGTAGACTTTTTAAGCCCTTTTACTCCTAGCATGGTGATATATCCATAGGATATTAAACATGCTAATGCTGATCCCCATGGAGCTGCAGAAATAGCTGTTATAGCTTGATCTCCTCCTGTTTTTATCACAGGGTTACCTGGTAAAAAAGGAGCAAGTTGTTTAGCTACACAGATTGGTCCAACACCAGGTCCACCACCACCATGTGGTATAGCAAAGGTTTTATGTAGGTTAAGGTGACACACATCTGCTCCTATAGCACCTGGATTAGTTAATCCTACCTGTGCATTCATATTAGCACCATCCATATACACCTGTCCACCATTATTATGTATGATCTTAGTAATTTCTCTTATAGCAGATTCATACACGCCATGCGTAGAAGGATAAGTTACCATAAGTGCAGCCAAATCATTTTTGTGTAATTCAGCTTTTTCTCTTAGATCATCAACATCGATATTTCCTTCTTCTGTAGCTTTAGTAACTATTACTTTCATACCAGCCATTACTGCAGAGGCAGGATTTGTGCCATGAGCAGATGAAGGAATTAAACAAACATTGCGATGTTGATCTCCCCTAGATTCGTGATAAGCACGGATAGCCATTAATCCAGCATATTCACCTTGCGCCCCAGAATTAGGTTGTAAAGAAGTTGCGGCAAAGCCAGTGATCTCGGTCAATTGTGTTTCTAATTTAGAAAGGATTATCTGATATCCTTGCGCTTGTTCTATTGGCACAAAAGGATGTATATTGCCCCATTGTGGATCACTCAGCGGCAACATCTCTGCTGCAGCATTAAGTTTCATTGTGCAAGATCCTAAAGGAATCATGGAATGATTTAAGGATAAGTCTTTTCGCTCTAACTTTTTAATATAGCGCATTAACTCAGTTTCTGAATGATATGTGTTAAATACCTCGTTAGTTAAAAATCCAGTATTTCTTTTTACGCTGTTATCTATAGAATCTAAATGCGTAATTTCTTTGATCTGTATTGTTTCTTTTTCAGCTAGTTTAGCAAAAATAGAAATGATAGTATTTATATTTTCTACCGTAACGGATTCGTTTAAGGCAATAGAAACAGTCTCTGTGTTTGGGTAATAGAAATTTATTTCTTGTTCCTCAGCAAGTTTTTTTACTTTACTAGCATCTGCCTGAACCGTGATTGTATCAAAATAGGCGTTATTTAGTTGCTTATAACCTAATGTATTTAAGGCTTTGTCTAATTCATTTGCAAAAGAATGAATTTTAGAGGCGATATATTTTAAACCTTCTGGTCCGTGATATACTGCATACATACCTGCCATTACTGCTAGTAACACTTGAGCCGTGCAAATATTAGACGTAGCTTTATCTCGTTTAATATGTTGCTCTCTTGTCTGTAACGCCATTCGTAGAGCACGATTCCCATTTTTATCCTGAGTTACACCAATAATTCTTCCGGGAATATTTCTTTTATACTCTTCTCTTGTTGCAAAATATGCTGCATGCGGACCTCCATAACCTAAAGGTATCCCAAAACGCTGAGTTGTTCCTACTACTACATCAGCGCCAAAACTCCCTGGGGATTTTAATACTACTAGGCTTAGTATATCGGCTGCTATTGCAACTTTAATTTCAGAAAGGTGTGCTTTTTCAACAAAATCTGCATAATCGTATACTTGTCCCGATTTTCCCGGATATTGTAGTATTGCTCCAAAGTATTCTGTAGAGAAATCAAATTCTTGATGCTTGCCAATTGTTAATTCGATACCAATAGGCAGTGCCCGTGTTTGTAGTAATGAGAGTGTTTGTGGTAAAATATCTTCTGATACAAAAAACTTTATTGCTTTATTATTCTTTTGTGTTTTAGTTCTAACGGCAAAAAGCATGGTCATGGCTTCGGCAGCAGCAGTACTTTCATCAAGTAGAGATGCATTTGCAAGCTCCATACCTGTAAGGTCGCAAATCATTGTTTGATAATTAAGCAAAGCCTCTAATCTTCCCTGAGCTATTTCTGCCTGATATGGTGTATACGCTGTATACCATCCTGGGTTTTCCAAAATATTGCGTTGGATTACAGCTGGCAAACAAGCTTCATGATAGCCTAAGCCTATATATGTTTTAAAAACTTTATTCTTAGCTGATAGTTGCTGAATATGTGCTGAATATTCTTGTTCACTCATTGCTACAGCAAGATTAAGTGGTTTTTTAAGAAGAATATCATCAGGTATTGTTTCTAATATTAATTGTTCTACTGAGTCTACTTTAATAGTACTCAGCATATTATTTAAGTCCTTTTCATCTGGACCGATATGACGTAATTTGAAAGAGTCAGTGTTCATAAACTAAAAACAATTGTGATTAAGACGGCAAAAATACATATTTAATCAATAAAAATTTAGTTTATATTTCCTATGATATTCAAGTTTTTAAGCAATTATAGGTAATACCTGCATATAATTGTAAATTTACAATGTGAAAACCCTAGAGAGTATACTTAGATTTTATATTAACAGTAGCATCCATGTTGCTATTGCTATTATTGCTTTGGTAAAAATTACATTATTAAAATCGGGAGGTCAAGAAGAGTCTGCTTTTTTGTTTTTTTGTTTCATATGTTCTATTATCGCATACAATTGTGTAAAATATTCGAAAGTTTCAAAATTACACCATCGCAAACTTAATCAATCAATGAAAATAATATGGTTGTTTACCCTTGCTTGCGGTATTATGTTCGTGTATTTAGTTTTAGAGATACCTATAAAGATTTTATTATTTCTCCTTCCATACACTATATTGACCATATTATATGTTGTTCCAATTTTTCCGAACAAAAAAAATCTAAGAGATTTAGCAGGTGTTAAAGTATTTATTGTTGGATTAGTTTGGGCTGGGTTTACTGTATTGTTCCCTTTGTTTTATATAGATAAGGCATTAAATTTAGATATGAGTATAGAGACCTTTCAGCGATTTTTATTTGTCATTGTTAGTATGCTCCCTTTTGAAATTAGAGATCTTCAATTCGACTCGAAGGATTTAATTACAATTCCTCAAAAAATAGGGGTCTTTAAAACTAAAATTTTTGGGAGTGTTTTATTAGCATTGTTTTTTGTAACTATATTTCTAAAAAGTAAAGTTACAGCTACAGAAACACTAAGCTCTATCTTAATAGCGGTTATAAGTTTATTATTTCTCTGGAAAACTAAGGGTGTTCAGACTAGATATTATTGCTCGTTTTGGGTAGAAAGTATACCTATTATGTGGTTGCTAATTATTTTGTTGTTAGAAGGTGGTAATTAATTAGCTCATTGAGCTGTTCAAAATTTCAACTTTTTTATCTCCATAGAATTTTAAAAATGTATAACTCATAATGAGGGTATGCAAATGAATAAATTAAAAATTTATTGCTCAGACATTTTTTGTTTTAACATTTCTTTCATTTTTTCTTTGCTAGACTGGCTTAAGCTCATTACTTTAGGGTTTTTCATTAACTTAGTCAGTTTGCTGTTATTAACAGTATATTTTCTACAAACTCTACAATAAATTAAATGAATGTTTAATTTTATTTTTTCTATAAGTGATGATTCTCTATACTGAGTCTTATCACAAAGGTGATTAGCTTCTGTACAACTAACTAGTATTTTAATGTTTTTGCCCATCTTATTTTTTATTAAAACCAATTTTTTTCAAGACATTTAGCCATTGCAGTTCTAGCTCTATGAATAATCACCCATAGATTAGACGCAGAAATATCTAATTCATTACAAATGGACTCTGTTTCGAATCCTTGTAGTGTCTTCATTTTAAAGATGTGAGCCTGTTTGTCGGGTAATTTACTTAAACAATTATGTATAGCTAAACCCAGTTCAGTGTTCTCTATTTCGGATTCTATGTTAGCATTAGATAAATCAGCAACCTTTTCCTCTAACCAATCCCCTTCGGTTTCAGAATTACTATTGTTGTTTATTCTAACTTCGGCTTTCCCTTTATTACTATTAGACTTTCGATAATGATCGATAATTTTACGTTTTAGTATAGAAATAAGCCATGTACGTTCTGAAGCTTCTCCTTTAAAGTTTTTCATAGATTTAAGACCAGAAAAAAATGTTTCTTGTACTAAATCTTGAGCAATTACTTTGTCATCAACTCTAACGATAGTGTAATTGTATAAATAGTCACTATATTTATCTATCCAAAAATTTGGGTCTATTGTGTTTGTTGACATGCTTTTATGAAAATTAGTTATTTAAAATAATAAACTTTTAATGGAATCTAAATTAAGAATTTATACTTGCCTTTTTGTTAATAATCATCAGCTTAATAAACGATAAAAAAAGGATAGTATTATTCTATTCACAAAGAAAAATGATATAGTACTATTTTCTTAAGAATTTAGTAAAAAAATGGTAAACAAATAGTTTATTATAAACCTAATACTTTATTTATCCACTTAAAAGGTTTTTGAACTATTTTTGGAGCATCTAATCTGTACCCTACATAAATTTTGGCATATACTTTATTATTTAGGATATTAGTTACATTATTGTCATCATACCAATTATTATTGAAGTTGATATTACCTCCAAAAATTATTTTTCTAGAGCTATATCCTATTTGCAATCCAGTTTCTAATGTTTTAATTAAATATTGACTTTTACCATTAGAAATTACTCCATTTTCATTTCCTTCGTATTTAGAAAATCGCACCCCTAATGCTGGGGATAAAAAACTAGATATAAACCAGTGTTTCTTTATGACCCAAGTGAAATAGTAGCTGGTTGCTAATTGAATATCAAATGTGTTCTCGCTATTATTGGAATCGTTTATTTTGTTAACAAAACTATTATAGCTATAGTCTATCCTAGGGATAAAGCTACCTGCGCTCTTTAGTTGCCATTCTGTTTGGTAAACTACATTTCTTAATGAAAATCTAGGATTTAAAACATAAGAGGTGGATCCTTTCCATCTCACCACTTTTAGATCTGGTAATTGTACATAAGGATCTTCTCCCTTTACCCAATTAGCAACATAATCATCCGTGTTTTCTACGTAATATCCCTTTGTTTTATTATATAAAAATCCTTGTGACCAATTACCTAAAAAGAACCGAAATTGATAATCGGTAAAAGAGGTTTTTCCTTTAAGGTTATCATCATTGTTTCCAGGTAAAATCTTTGATGAAAAACCAATACTGGCGCCAATAAACTCGTAATCAAGAGATAAAGAAAATTTTAAATTTTCATTCGTAGTTAATTTTAATTTCGTGTTTCCTGATCTATCATTTACATAATATGTATCTGTTCGTGTATCTAAATTAGTTTTGATTATAATTTTGTCAACAAAGGATATTTTAGCAATGGTATCTAGTTTTATAGATTCCTGACTATAGGCGTGTACACAAGACATGATTGTGTATGCTAACAGTAATACTATATTTTTAACTATAGTTAATTTACCTCTGCTTATTTTAATATTTACAATTTTAATAATCGTCTTTTTTTAAAATATAAACTCATAAATAGAGTTTTTGTTATTTTCTTTAATATATCGAACTACTATGAAACCAGTTGTTTAGTTATATCATACTGATTAAGCAGGAGTTATGTGGCTTTACGGTAAACCTGTAAAGGCAAAATAATCAATAAATATGCCACTTTGATATAGCGCTTAGTTATATTCTTTGATTTATGGTTTTAAATGCAGTGAAATTATTTAGCTAATACTTATTTTAATATTTAGAAGTTTATTATCTCGTAGCGCTGCTATGAGGTGCAAAAAACAACTATATCTTTACCAGAATCAAAAAAGGTTAAACCTCTTCTTCTTATTATTATTAATTGAACTCTTTTTCTAGTTCTCTTATAAAATGATAGTTTGATCAATTGCTATGGTTTTAAATGGTTATAGAAACTTAAATCTTGACAAAAAACACGCATGACTGTATAATACTGTCATAAGCTCATTACGATAATAGTTACTGTTTCTTTTTTAAATAATTTTCAAATATACATTTTTAGCTTAAAGTCGCTATAGTTTTAACAATTATTACATAAAAACAACAGATAGTGACGGTATCATGAAAACAAACACAAAAACCATTATTTTTAAATAACGGTTTTTGTGTTTGAAGTCGTTTAAACGACTTCTTTAACTAATCTTGTTTACTACCTCCTCAGATTAGTGCTACTATAATAAAGAGATTGCAATCTATTCGATTAATCCTGCACGTTTTAATAAGGCTTCTGGTTTAGGTTCCTGACCACGGAATCGTTTATATAGTTTCATCGGGTTTTCGGTTCCTCCTTTAGATAAAACATGCTCTTTGAACTTATCCGCAATTTTAGTGTTAAAGATTCCATTTTCTTTAAAATAATTAAATGCATCTGCATCTAATACTTCAGCCCATTTATAGGAATAATATCCTGCAGAATATCCGCCCTGAAATATGTGTGAAAAAGAGGTACTCATACAATTTTCTTCTACATCAGGGAACAAAGAAGTTTCTGCAAAAGCTGTTTTTTCAGATTCTTTTACATTTTTAATATCCTTAGGGTCTTTAGCATGCCAAAACATATCTAGTAACCCAAAACTTATTTGCCTTAGAGTTGCCATACCTTCCATAAAAGTAGAAGATTCTTTAATTTTTTTGACCAATTCCATAGGTATAACTTCTCCGGTTTCGTAGTGTTTAGCAAATAATTCTAGAGCCTCCTTTTCGTAGCACCAATTTTCTAATACCTGACTAGGTAGTTCTACAAAATCCCAATACACACTTGTTCCAGAGAGCCCTGGATATGTTGTATTTGCTAGCATACCATGCAGAGCGTGTCCAAATTCGTGAAATAATGTTGTTACTTCATTAAATGTTAATAAGGAAGGTTTGCTAGGTGTAGGTTTGGTAAAATTACAAACGATAGAAACGTGTGGTCTTATGTTTTGTCCATTTTTTTTCATTTGAGGTTTATAAGATGTCATCCAAGCCCCATTACGTTTTCCTGGTCTCGGATGAAAATCTGCATATAATAATGAAACAAAATTACCCTCAAAATCTGAGGCAATATATGTTTTAACTTCCTCATGGTATTTATCCACGGTATCTGTTTCCTGAAATTTTATTCCGAATAATTTAGAAGCGATGATAAAAACCCCTTGTATCACATTTTCTAGTTTAAAATAAGGTTTTAGTTTCTCATCATCTAAGTCAAATAATTTTTGTTTTAACTTTTCGGTATAGTACGCTCCGTCCCATTTTTGCAATTGATCAATCCCATCTAAATCTTTAGCGAATTTTTCTAATCGTTTAAATTCTTTAATAGCTGCAGGCTTAGCTTTTAATAATAATTCATTAAGAAACGAAAATGCGTTCTCTGGTGTTTCTGCCATTCTTTCTTCTAATACATAATGAGCATGAGAGGGATACCCTAGTAATAATGCTCGCTCGTGTCTTAGCGATACTATTTTTAGAATAATATCTTGATTGTCTAATTCATTTTTATTAAATCCTTTAGACCCAAATGACAAAGCTAATTTCTTACGTAATTCTCTATTATCTGCATAAGTCATAAAGGGAATGTAGCTAGGGTAATCAAGTGTTATCAACCACCCTTTTTTACCTCTAGATTCTGCTAGAGCTTTTGCTGCTTCTTTGGTTCCTTCTGGTAATCCTGCTAAATCAGATTCATTGTGCAGTAACATTTCGAATTTATTTGTTTCTGCCAAAATGTTCTCTCCAAACTGGAGACTTAATTTAGAAAGCTCTTTATCTATTTCTCTAAGTTTTTCTTTTTTTGACGTAGGTAAAATAGCTCCATTTCTAGAAAAGGATTTATATCTTTTGTCTAAAAGTGTTTTTTGTTCTTCATTTAGCTCTAGGAGTTCTTTTTGTTGATATACGGACTCGATTCTTTTGAACAAATCTACATTAAGGGATATGTCATTTTTAAACTCTGATAATAAAGGAGATACCTCTTGAGCAATTTTCTGAATTTCATCATTTGTTTCTGCACTATTAAGGTTGAAAAATAGACTCGTTACTCTATCTAATAATTCACCACTATACTCTAATGCCTCAATCGTATTTTCAAAAGTTGGTTGATCAGGATTATTGACTATTAATTCTACTTCTTGCTTGGCTATCGAAATTCCATTTGTAATACCTGACAAACAGTGGTTTGGGATTAATTTGGAGAAAGGCGCCATGTCAAACGACTCTAATAATGGATTGTTCATAGTTTGGTTTATATTTTGTTTTTAATCGTTTTGTCGATAATAAAAGCTTTTTATCGAATATTGTTCTTTTATTCTCTATTTTTTATTTCCATTTACAACTAATAATTATAAATTTGAATAGGTTTATTAGTAGTGATCTAATTTTAAAGAAGTGCTACGTTATTGTTATAATAGAGGTATGGGTAACAATAATTTTCTTTAATACTAGATCAAATATATTGAAAGAGCTGCAATAATTGCAGCTCTTTTTTATTTGTTAGTAAAATACAATTATTTTCCAATAGAATAATAAATATATCTTCACGTATTAAAAAACTGTTTAAAAATCCCTTAAATCCGCAATGATTAAATATTAGATTCTATTTTGTGCATTCTGTACATTTTCTAATTTTAGAATTAGATTTCTATGGTTACTTATTCCTTTAGCTCGTTATTAGACAAATCACCCCTTACCCACTCTAAAGGCTATTGTGGTAGAGCCTATATTCCCAATACATTTGTGCTTAACAAGAGTTAAAGATGTTGATGAGTTTTTTATTATCGGTTGCTATAGCAATAATGGTTCCCTTCTTCCACTTCGTGTAACTTTAGCTACCACAGCCACAAACCGAAATATAAATTTCTTTAAACGAGAGGAATTGGTAAGTCCATCAACGAGTTTACTAAGTATTTTGAGCAACCATTTGTAGATAATATGGGCCATTGCCATAATGATCAAATACACGGTATTCTCTTCTAAAAAGCTATGAGGCATACAATTCCAATTGAAATCATTGTTCTGGATATCAAATATCTTTTCACTGGCTCCCCGTGCATTATAGAATTCAATAACTTGTTTTTCACTACTATCCCAGTCGTTGGTTATGATAAACATATACTTGAAAGCATCTTTGGTAATAGTGTTGATTTGCCTTGTTTTATTAGGAACTCGGTAGGCAACTATACGGTGGGGCGCATCACCGAAAAGATAGGCTAAAGAAGTTACTTCCACATCTTGAATGCCTATAGCACATTTGTTCCACCTCTTATTGTTAGAGGCTTGCTCAAGCAATGCATTTGATTGATTAGCTCGAATGGTAAACAAGATGTTCTTACTGTGGAAAAAGTTAACTACTTCTTTAACATAGGAGCCTGCATCCATACGTGCTCGATTGGGAAAAATTCCCTGATTAGCCAATGCTTCAACAGCTCTTTGATGTGTGGCAAGTTGTTCGGTTTTAACATTGCAATTACCGTTTCTACCTTCAATATACACAGGAACTCCTTGAATACTCACCACCCCAGGGAAATATCCTTTTTCCTTCTTATAGCTGTAAGTGGCATCGTACTTTTCTGCAGCAATGAATTGATGATCAAAATCATATATTAAATCTAATTCTGATCTGTAGGTCTGAAAAATATCAAAATGCTTTGCACAACCAATCAATAGTTGATTCATTCGGGTATTGACATTAATTTTATTTTCTGTATCACTACCCGTTTTTACGTAATCACATGGAGTGGATAGTTCAATATCACCTCTTAAAATCGTGTCTGGCGATGGAACAGCAAAATTCTTAAGATAACCTAGTGTGTTTTCTCGAATATAATTGACGTCTTCAGTAGCCGTTCCTCCACAAAATGAAGTATATATTCGAGTAATTAAAATATCAGAATAGTTGTATCCGATTGTTTTTACCCTATTACCTAATTCATTATCAATGAAATTAGGTAACTTCTTTGACTTGTAATTCTTTATGAATGAGATGTAATCCTCCAAAAGGGGTGTATTTTGAGTCTAATATTTTTATCATTCACCTATTTAGGTGAAAATTTTGAACTCTGCAAAAAATTGAAAGACCTTTTTTTTAAAGGGGATTCGAAAGGATTATAATAATAACATTGCGGAATCAAGGTCTTTCATAAAGTGCATAAATAGCATATACCAAAAGATGCTTAAAACTACTAATTGTAGTACTTGCGCATAAAATTCATAAATAAATAATGTGACAAATAAAACAAATACACTAATAGACAAAATATTATTAATTATCCAAAATCTTTTCATATCAATCAAATGGTTTTTTTTTGTTTCTTCATGTATTTCATTTAGGCATTACATATTATGTTTTCAAGAAGTGTCTTTTGGTTGGATTTGACCTGCAAAATATATTGGGCTTGTTGGTCTATTATTTTCTCCGCAATTTCTCTCTGGCATCCAATAGCATCTATGGTAATAATTGCGTTTTCAATACATATTAATTCTAATAATCTTGGTATTGCAACAATTTCATTCTCCTTTCCATCAACAATTTCTTGCCCTAAACTCATTCTATTTTCAGTACAAAACGCCGTTAGAATATGCAATGGATAACCTTCTTTTGTTAAAAATCCTTTAACTGTTTTGCCATCTATGGCAACCACTTTCTTGTCGTGTTTAGCTATTGACTCTGTGAAGACAGCTTTTCAGTGAAAAAAATAATCTCCACAAATATCACCGAAGATTGTGGACATGGACGAGTTGAAGTTAGACAATGTGACTTAATTACGGACTTAGAATTTATAGACGATGTCAAAAACTGGAAAGAAATGAAAACTTTAGTTCGTATAAAATCAAATACTTACAGAAAGAAACTGGAAAAAGAAACTACCAGTATTCGATATTATATCAGTTCATTAAAGGCAGATGCTGAATTACACAATAAGTCTATTCGTTCACACTGGATAATAGAAAATAACCTACATTGGAATTTAGATGTGATTTTCAATGAAGATAATCAAGCTAAAAGAAATCAAAATGCCGTAGAAAACAGCAACTTACTGGCAAAAATTGCTATAAAACTATTGGATGACGAACAAACCCTGAAAAAAGCAAAGAACAGAAAAAGACAGAAAGCCTTTGCCAATGACACATACAGAGAATTAGTAATGAAAGTTTAAAAGCGAATGCCCTGGGATATAGAGCCTACCTCTCGATTAAAACGTTTTGTTTTTAAATTTATAACCGTTGCTGGGCAGTGGATTTATGAAGCAAAACAATACAAGCTAAGATTATTCTCTGATAAGCCCTATTTTGATTTAAAAATTTAACTAAACCACTATGGACTAAAGTCCATAGGTTTTTAAATCTGACTAAAGTCAGCAGTACGGAATCATTCCAAGATAAAAGAATCTGTATCATTACTAGATTTGCGATGATGCTCTAGATAATCATTTACCATTTTATCTGTAATATTTCCTGTACTCCAACAACCAAATCCTATAGCCCAAAAATGACGACCCCAATAGCGCTTTTTCAGATTAGGAAATTCCTGCTGAAGCTTTCTTGAACTGCGACCTTTCAATTTCTTAACTAGACTACTTACATCCTGAGACGGACGGTACTCAATATGCATGTGAACATGATCTTTACTAACTACGCCTTTCAAAATACTCACTCCTTCTGCATCACAAACCTGAACTAGAATTGACCTACATCGTTTTTGAATATCTCCTTCTAAAACAGGATAACGATACTTGGTACTCCAAACTAGATGAACCGTTAAACGTGATACTGTATGGCCATTTACCCGTTGTTCTGTCATAAGACAAAGGTAAATGTTTTTAGAAGCTAAAGCGAGATGCACTAAAGTGCATAGTTTTAACTAATTCTGAGACCAATAAAAAATGTAATCAACTGATTTTAAAGGGATAAGTGTATTTAATCTACAAAGTTAAACAACTGATAATCAAGGTTTTACCACAAGACCGTTTTGACGTTATATAACTATGTGGTTTAACAGACGTGGCATGTTAAATAGAAGTCCAGTTTTGATAAATCAAACCCTTAATTATGCCAATTTCTAGGATTGAACACGTCAAAACTTAAAATCAAAAGAATAATAACCATAAAAAAAATCCATTATTACTCGTTTAATATTGTTGCGGATTTAAGGATAAATTAAAATAACTCAGTGTTTACGGGCATTGTTGAACTGGAAACAAGCCTAAAATCACTATCATAGTTTTTCTTTTGCTTAATCTCCAAGAAATGCATGTGATCCAAAATAACATCAACAATGTTGTGAAACTTTACAGTTACCCATTTAAGTCTCTGAATAAAACAATTACAAACTTTAAAAGGTAGCAATAACTAGTCTAACCATAACTTATCTAGCATTCTTAGATTTTAAAACACCAACTATAAACCAATGACTTAACAACTAAATAGGTAGCCCTATTCTAAAATAAAACAAAAACTGACTAAGGGTATATCTATTTTTTAACGACTTTATACTAAAAGAATGTATTTATTAATATAATAAAGATTAATACCTATAAATTTTAAAAGTGAATTATTAACAAAAAAAAAAAGAAAATGAAAAAGTTTTTTATAGTAACAACTATTATTGGATTAGGAATATTAGCAGTTTCATGTAACAATGATGATGATAATGTAATTAAGACACCTAGTCTTTTAAAATATTCTAATGTCTCAGGAAATATTAATGTAGATTTTTTTACAGAAGGCAGTACTGGGGTACCAACTATAAATTGGGGAGAAGGAAAAGCAGGTACTTTTGCTTTAGATAAATCCTATAAAGGGTTAAGTATTAATAAAGATAATGGTGTTATTTCTTGGACTAAAGAGTTTTTAGAAAAATTAGCAAATATAGAGGTAACTGCAAAAAATTCTTTAGGTGGTACTTCTCAATCTATAAATATTAGGACTAAATTTAAAGATCAATTTAAAGGTAAATATAATACTGATCTTAACTCAACTACTTTAGACAAAGATATAACTATAACAATGGTAGATTCCGTAAATGGAAAAATGAGTATTACTGAAGAAGGTGAGACTAAAGAATTAGAAATCACACTTAGAGCAGAAGGGGGCAAATTATCTATTATTGGTACCGAACACGGAAAAGATGAAACAGAGTATATTTTATCTTTAAAGCCCATAGATAAATTGAGTTTTGAAGGTGAAATCAAATTTATAAAAACAGTAAATAATGAAGAAGTTAATTCTATAGGTAAAATTAATTTAAAAAATTTATAAATTTGAGTCGTCCTAAAATAGATAGACAGTTTTAATAAAATTAAACCAGAGAAATTAATTTCTCTGGTTTTTTATTCTAAAATATTTGACAAATATTCTATTCTATTTCATTAGTGTCTGATAAAAAAAGCTTAAGAAATTGATGTTTTTTTGTATTTAGTTACATTAATGGCTCTGTTGCAAATTTTCATTTTAGCCTATTTATTGACTTTTTGTGATTTGTAATATCCTGTTTAATAATGTTTTAAAAAACAAGGATTTGTGTTTTTTTATCAAAAACTAAACTTTACAACAGAGCCATATTGATTTATTTGTCTGCATAAGTCAAAACTATAACCAACTAAGAGATATCACAAGAGGTACTTTACCGCAGGCTTACTTACAGAAGGGTTAAAACTTCTTTTAATCTCCTAAAAGAACCTTTTCGTTCTTTTACTATTGGGTTAAAAGTTTTGTTAACACCATATGGGCCTAAACCTGAGCTCACACTCTGGTCTCTCATGCTAAACACACTTGTTTTATTTAATGATTTGTCAAGAGCGTTAGTAGATACGTTAAGTTTATTTCTTAGCGACATATCTCTAGCATGGGCATAAGAATACTTGGTATCCATACCACTATAAAAAGTATCAGAAAGAAGCCCAGTAGTAGTACTATTAAAGGCAACAGCACCAGTAAAACCTACTGCATTAACTGTTTTTGCTGACTTGTTCGCTAAAGATTGCCCAAATATTTCTAAAAAACTAGTACCTTCTGTTTTTTTAGCAGCATAACAAACTGCCAAGTTTAAATCTATTTCTTCCACTCTTGAATCCCTTAAATAATACCCTAACATACCACTAAACTTATCACTTGTAAAATTGATATTTCCAGCTCTCCATTTAACCCATAGATTATTGATAT
>CAVYIL010000101.1:0-27866 GCA_963768325.1 uncultured Flavobacteriaceae bacterium
ATCACTTTCGCTTAGCCGCTTAGACCGAAGTCCAAACAGCTAGTAACCATCGTTTACGGCGTGGACTACCAGGGTATCTAATCCTGTTCGCTACCCACGCTTTCGTCCCTTAGCGTCAATATACTGTTAGTGATCTGCCTTCGCAATCGGTATTCTGTGTAATATCTATGCATTTCACCGCTACACTACACATTCTAACCACTTCACAGTAATTCAAGACTTGCAGTATCAATGGCAATTTTCCGGTTGAGCCGAAAACTTTCACCACTGACTTACAAACCCGCCTACGGACCCTTTAAACCCAATGATTCCGGATAACGCTTGGATCCTCCGTATTACCGCGGCTGCTGGCACGGAGTTAGCCGATCCTTATTCGTAGAGTACCGTCAAAATGCTACACGTAACATCGTTTCTTCCTCTATAAAAGTAGTTTACAACCCATAGGGCAGTCTTCCTACACGCGGCATGGCTGGATCAGAGTTGCCTCCATTGTCCAATATTCCTCACTGCTGCCTCCCGTAGGAGTCTGGTCCGTGTCTCAGTACCAGTGTGGGGGATCTCCCTCTCAGGACCCCTATCTATCGTCGCCTTGGTATGCCGTTACCATACCAACTAGCTAATAGAACGCATAGCCATCTCTTAGCGATAAATCTTTAATTATAATATAATGCTATACTATAATACTATTAGGTATTAATCCAAATTTCTCTGGGCTATCCCTAGCTAAAAGGTAGGTTCTATACGCGTTACGCACCCGTGCGCCGGTCGTCAGCAATTGCAAGCAATCCTGTTACCCCTCGACTTGCATGTGTTAAGCCTGCCGCTAGCGTTCATCCTGAGCCAGGATCAAACTCTTCATCGTTTGTCTTTAAATATTATTTAAATACAAATAGTGGAATTTTATCGTATCTCAATCTGATTCTAGTCTTTATTCTTTTTGCATCTAATTAGTATCTAATTAAATACGCGCTGTCAATCAATATGTCTATGAACTTCTTACTTTATCTGAAGCATTCTTCATCGCCAGATAAATATTGTTAATTAATAAGGATTCGAACCTTATAAGTGTTTTAACAAACACCCTACTTCCTGTATAACCTATTTACTACTATTGCCTCTGTGAACGTCGCCGCTTTCGCTTAGCGGGTGCAAATATACAACCCTTTTTTATTCCGCAAAGGCTTTTTTGATTTATTTTTAAAAAAGTTTTTTTCGTTTTTCTAAAATTAAATCTTATCAATAAACTTGCTGTACGAAACCGCTTTTTGCGGTTGCAAACATACAAACCTTTTTTGTTCTGACAAGATTTTTTTTACAAAGTTTTAAAACTTTTTTAACCTTAAATCTATTCTCAATGAACTTGCTAAACCTTAATCCGTTTTGCGGGGTGCAAACATACAAACCTTTTTTACTTTTACACTAAAATTTTGTGGTTTTTTTTAATTTATCCTTGCTTAACTAAATAAATACCTAAAATTAAACTAGTTACAAATCACATTTGTTTGATCTCAGGTAATAACTATATACTTAATCTAATACCAACTAACCATCAACTTGCTTTCAACCATCTTTAAAATAATAATAGTCTAGCATATTTAAAGAAATTCATGTTTATATATGAGCAGTTTTAATTTTCATCAGACGACAATTATTTTTATTTTCTTATTCTTAGATAGTGTTACTTTTTTTAGTTTTGTTATATGGTTTCTTTTTCTATTGTTACTATTACTGATTTACTAATTGGTGTATTGCTTTTATCCGCGTAGTAATTAATAGGCACTAGTACATTCGTTTCTGGAAAATATGATGCTAAGTTTGGGTCACATAAAAAAGTTGGGGAGAATCCTTAAGTTTGCATAAAAAATGGAATGAATTTTTCAATAATTTCTTCAATTTTGCCAGAAGGACTATTAACTCATTTTGATATTGTTGATTTTAAAGAATTGGGCAATTTACAAACTAAGCAAGACTGTTTTTATATCTATTTAGATGAGAAAAACATAATCCCCAAAGAATATAGGTCTTTTGAATATGAGTCCAAAGGTTTTTATGACAGGAAACAAATACAAGACTTTCCCATAAGAGGTAAAGCAGTTTATTTATGTATAAGAAGGCGAAGGTGGCGTAATAAGGTTGACAAATCAAAAGAAGTAAAAAGTGATTATTCTATTATAGCTGAGGGTTCAAAATTAACCATTGAACTTTCAGATTTTTTAAAAGATACAGGTAGAGACTCGAGAAGATACAATAAGTAAAATATCTAGTTATTACGGTGTTAAAGCCAATTTGTTGCAACGCCATTATAAGAAAAAAATCAGTGGTTTTAAGGACTGGGAACAGTTAAGTCACTCCGAAGATTATTTAATTTATCCTGAAAACATTGGAGAACATTTAAGCATCGACGAAGTGAGTCTGTCTAAAGGAGAACTCTATACCTTTGTCACCAACAAAAATGGAAGAGGAAAGAAAAAAACATTAGTAGCCTCTATAAAGGGCACAAAAAGTCAAGATATTATTGGTGTTTTAAACAAAATTCCATTAGATAAAAGAAAATTGGTAAAGGAAATAACCCTTGATATGGCAAACAATATGCAATTGGCTTCAAAAATGTGTTTCCCTGAATGTTACTTGGTTACAGATCGTTTCCACGTTGTAAAACTAATAATGGAAGCCCTGCAACATTTAAGAATAAAATACAGGTGGGAGGAAATAGAAAAAGAGAATCAAGCAATCAAAATTGCAAAAGAACAAGGGTTAAAATACATTCCATTTAGTTTTGATAATGAGGATTCTCCCAAGCAATTATTAGCAAGAAGCCGTTATATTATTGCTAAAAAACCTAACCAATGGACAGAAAACCAAAAGATAAGAGCTGAATTATTATTTAAGAAGTATCCCCTTTTATATCAGGCATACAAGCACACCCTTGAGTTTAGAAACATATATGAAGAAACCTCTAGAGAAATAGCAAAAGAAAAAATAATAAACTGGATGCAAAAAACAAAGCTTCTAAATATGACAGTCTTTAATACCGTGGTTAACAGTTTAAATTATCACTTAGAAACTATTTTGAATTTCTTTATAAAAAGACATACAAATGCAAATGCAGAATCTTTTAACTCCAAGATAAAGTTGTTTAGAGCAAACTTAAGAGGGGTAGTTGATGTGAAATTTTTTCTCTTTAGAATGGAAAAACTTTTTGCCTAATCCCCAGAATATTTATGTGAGCCCTAAGTTTCCTTCTGGTATGTTATAGGGGATTACTAAAAACTTTGATGCTTTTCTTTTTTCTCCATCATAATTACTTATTAGATTAATTATATTCAATTTTTTTAAATTATGCTTCCTCATATCTCTTTCGTTCATAAAAACTACTCTTCTTTCATTGTAGATGCCTCTATATCTATCATTGAGCCCGTAAATTGTCGTGTTAAATTGGTCATGTGACCGAATAGTCATTAATAATAATTCATTTTCTTTGAGTTTACGATCTGACAATTTACATATACTAAATTGGGCTTTCCCTTCAGGTAGTTTACTAAAATCTAAATCTCTACTGTTATTAGGTAAATAAAAACCAGCTCCTTTTGATTTGTTGTTTACGTCTGTAAATCCTTTTATAACTAATTCTATTTTTTTTCTTATCAGTTCATAATTTGTGCTTAGGCTTACCCAGTCTACTACATGTTCTTCTCGAAAGTATGCATTGGCTATTCCTCCTATAATTTCTGGTTCACTTTTAAGTGTTTTAGATGCTGGTTTTAATAATCCTTTAGATCGGTGTACTTTTCCCATACTGTTTTCTACTGTTAAAAACCTTGGTATTCCTTCTTTTTGATCTATTTCAGAACGCCCTAATGTTGGCAACAATATTGCTGTTTTCCCAGTAATAAGATGGGATCTATTTAATTTTGTACTAATATTAACGGTCAAATCGCAGTTTTGTGTTGCTGTTGCTGTGTATTTAGAGTCTGGTGATGCTGATAAAAAATTTCCTCCTAGAGCTATAAATACTTTTGCTCTTTTATCATACATTGCTTTAATGGCATGAACTGTGTCTAATCCTTCTTTATATGGTGGTTTGAATTTAAATATTTTCTCTATTGCTGTGTTTAATTCTTTGGAAACATGGTGTGTTATCCCTACGGTTCGATCGCCTTGCACATTACTATGACCTCTTACGGGACAGGTACCTGCTCCTGGTTTTCCTATACTTCCTTTTAGCAATAATAAATTCACACATTCTTTTACATTATCTACTCCATTTTTGTGTTGTGTTAATCCCATTGCCCAACATATTATTATTTTTTTAGGTTTGGATAATATATTTACCGCTTGATCTATTTTTTGCTCTTCTACTCCGCTTAGTTTAATTAGTTCTTGTTCTGAAAATTGTTCTAAATCTTTGATTAAATTATCATATCCATTAGTATATCTTCTTATAAATTCGTGATCAAATACTTCTTTCACTTTGTCTAATGTCACTAATTTTTTGAGTATCACTTTTAATAAAGGTATGTCTTGATTGATTTTTACTTGCAAATGTAAGTCTGTTAGTGCTACTCCTGACGATAGAATTCCTTTTATTTGCTGTGGGTTTTTAAATCGTATTAAACCTGCTTCTTTTAGTGGGTTTATACTTATAATTTTCCCTCCATTTTCTTTACATTTTTGCAAAGCTGATAGCATTCTAGGGTGATTTGTTCCTGGATTTTGCCCTATTACTAAGACTACTTCTGCTTTGTCAAAATCTTCTAATTTTACGGAACCTTTTCCTATACCTAATGTTTCGGTTAGTGCTACTCCACTTGATTCGTGACACATATTAGAACAATCTGGCATATTGTTAGTTCCGAATGCTCTTGCAAATAGTCCGTATAAAAATGCTGCTTCATTACTTGATCTACCTGATGTGTAAAATATTGCTTGGTCTGGAGATTTTAATTTTTGTAATTCTTCTGCTATTATTTGATAGGCTTCGTGCCAAGGTATTGGTTCATAATGTATACTATCGGGTTTTAAAATCATGGGAGTTGTTAACCTTCCTGCTTTTCCTATTTGATAATCTGACCATGAGGATAGCTCTTCTACTGAATATTTGGCAAAGAATTCTTTATCTGCTCTTTTGTTTGTTGCTTCTTCTGCTATGGCTTTTGCTCCGTTCTCACAATATTCTCCTAATTTTGATGGTTCGTCTGGATCTGGCCAAGCACATCCTGGACAGTCAAAACCATCTTTTTGATTCATTTGTGATAAGGCTCGTATTGATTTTGCTATACCCATCTCTTTAAAAACATGCTGAAGTGCTACTTTTACACCTGTAACACCTGCTGCATATTCCGCTGGAGATTTTACTCTTATTCCTGTAAATTCTTCTGAACCCTGTATAGATACTTTTCTTTTTATGAAATTACTCATTCTTTTTATAGTTGAGATAACTGGATTTATTTCAAATATACATCAAAATGGTTTAAAGAATTTTATACCTTAATTATGGACAAATTGCTTGATAATTTGTTTGATCAATATTATGAGGTCATACTTAATATCGTTTTCCATATGAATTTACTATAAAAGAAAATTCATATGGAAAAGGTTTCAATTGGATATTCTTTGGTATCTGTAAGAATTCTTTAGTCTATTCCACACTTGTTTACCATCCATATTATACTCTCTATTCCATACGGATATTTTATTGTTGCTAATAATTAAGTTGCTAACAGTAAAAGCAACGTCGTTTAGTTGGCTGATACAGGAATGATTATTTGTTTTTCCAACATAAATTGATGAAGTTTTTTTCTTATAATAGACATCACATCCATTACGAACTTCTAAATTATTAATGGAAAGCTCTTTAAAGATAGTTTTGTCTCTCCAGCCATTGTTGTATTTTTGGGGATTTAGGATATTATAACTAGTGCTTTTAATAGTTACGCTATCTATTCTTTGCAAATGTAAAACTCTTTGAAAATAGACTAAAGAGGGTGTTTTAAGATTATATATTTCCGAATAAAACCAATAATCGGGTTTGTCTTCCCAGATGGGTGTGTTTACTAGATAAGTATCGGTATTTCTAAATTCTTTTTGAAATTGTTTTTGGGAGGAGAACTTGCCAGTTAATAGCCCTGTAAGTTGATACAATTCGGGATCGTTCTTTTTTGTCGTACAGCCTAATATAAGTATGTTAAAAAGGAATACTAATTGTTTCATAAGTTGGTTTAAAGATGAAATAACAAACAAATTACAGCAATTAATCGATAAAACAATGCTATTTGTCGGTTTTATTTATTGTCAAAATTAAAAAAAATAATGCGAAATAGTTCTTGAATCGTAACATTAGAAATATGTTTTTAAAATTTGACTCACTGTAACTTAGTTGTAAAGTCTTAATACTTTTAAAATAAGGTAGATAATTGAGTATGGAGGCTTTGGAAAAATAGTTTTTTAAAAGTGACCCCTAGACAGAATAGCTAATTTTATTTCACATAGTGTATACGTTTTTCAAAAATCATGAAATTTGTAGATAAGCTATAAGACGAAATATGTTTGTAGTAGTGATAATTGTTTAAATATAGATAATGCCCATCTTTTTTGTTCAGTAGTAATTTTGTTCAGTAGTAATAATGATAATAAGCTTTGGTAGAACATTTTTATTTCTATTATCTTCGCGGTTTAATTTTTTGAACCATGAATATACAACAAGTTATTTCTGAGCCTGTAATGAAAATAATACAAGAATTATATAATGTTCGTTTGGACTCAGTTGAAATACAAAGTACCCGTAAAGAATTTGAAGGAGATTTAACTGTTGTGATTTTTCCAATGTTGAGTGTTATAAAAGGTAATCCTTTACAGATTGGCGAGGAAGTTGGAAAGTATTTAAAACAGAAAGTTGAAGAGGTTACGGGTTATAATGTGGTTAAAGGTTTTTTAAATCTAGTAATTTCTGATGGATATTATTTAAACATATTTCATAGAATTAAAAAGAGCAAACAATTTGGTTTTTTGAGTCCAAAAAAAGGTGATAAAGCCATTATGGTTGAATATTCTTCTCCTAACACAAATAAACCTTTGCATCTTGGTCATATAAGAAATAATCTTTTAGGGTATGCTGTTGCAGAGATATTAAAGGCAAGTGGTAAAAAGGTTTATAAAACCCAAATTATTAACGATCGGGGGATACATATTTGTAAGTCCATGATTGCTTGGGTAAAATATGGCAATAAAGAGACTCCTGCTTCTACAGGTATAAAGGGAGATAAATTTGTCGGCAACTATTACGTTAAATTTGATCAAGAGTATAAAGTACAAATATCAAACCTTATTGCAGCAGGCAAAACCGAAGAAGTGGCAAAGAAACAAGCGCCGATTATTCTAGAAGCTCAAGAAATGTTACGTAAATGGGAAGCAGGTGATATGGAGGTAGTGGAATTATGGAAAAAGATGAATACTTGGGTTTATGAAGGGTTTGAACAAACGTATAAAGCTCTAGGAGTTGATTTTGATAGTTATTATTTTGAAAGTAATACGTATTTATTAGGAAAAGACAATATAGAGGAGGGTATTGTAAATGGTGTTTTTACAAAGAAAGAAGATGGTTCTGTTTGGTGCGATCTTACTGCGGAAGGATTAGATGAAAAGTTAGTGTTAAGAAGTGATGGTACATCTGTGTATATGACTCAGGATATAGGCACTGCAATACAGAGAGTTAAAGACAATCCAGATGTGGGAGGAATGATATATACAGTGGGTAACGAACAGGATTATCATTTTAAAGTATTGTTTTTGATCCTTAAAAAGTTAGGGTTTAACTGGGCAGAAAATTTACATCATTTGAGTTATGGTATGGTGGATTTACCTAGCGGTAAGATGAAAAGTAGAGAAGGAACGGTAGTAGATGCTGATGATTTAATTGAAGAAATGGTTAAAACTGCTGGAGATATTTCCAAAGAGTTGGGTAAACTGGATGGTTATTCCGATGTTGAAAAAATGGAGGTATATAGAAAGATAGGATTAGGAGCCTTAAAATATTTTATATTAAAGGTTGATCCTAAAAAAAGAATACTCTTTGATCCGAAAGAATCAGTCGATTTTCAAGGTAATACAGGTCCTTTTATTCAGTATTCATATGCTCGAATTCAAGCAATTTTGCGAAAAGCGAATTTTGACACTAATGGGGTTCAAGTGGTCATAAATCTCCATGAAAAAGAAAAAGCACTTATTAAACAATTGGAATTATATCCAGAAATAATCCAAAGTGCTGCTAAAGAACTTAGTCCAGCTTTAGTGTCTAATTATATATATGATTTGGTAAAGAGTTATAATTCTTTTTTTCAAAATGTTTCTATTTTTGGAGCAAACAAAGAAGAAGAAAAGGTTTTTAGAGTTCAACTTTCTGAAGTTGTGGGAGAGACTATTAGATCTGCATTTAAGCTATTAGGGATTCAAGTTCCAGAAAGAATGTAGAAAAGCACAATATTTGTAACAACTATCGACTAATTTCTAAGCTATTAATATTTGAAGAAGCGATAGTTGTGTTTCTCTTTTTAAAAAATAGAAATAAAATCACCCGAAAGTTTTTGGGGAACTATTCTAGAGTTTGTTACGCGATTTTGTAATGAAAGAATTTATAATGATGTATTAGTTAATATGATAAATAAGTATATTGTTTTCCTCACCTTGTACCACAAATTCTAAATTAGGGTCTTTGTCTATATCGCCAAGACTCATAACTGAATTGCCATATACAGGAAAATTAGGGAATAAATCTGCATTGCTGTCAAATAAATATACTTTGTTGGACTGAAAATCAGTAATGGTAATATAGACTTTGTTGTTAATATAAAATAATTTAGGATTCGAATAAATTCCAAAATCTAACTCTACTGTTTTATCCTTTATTGTTAATCTATTATCCGTAAAAGAAACTAAACTTTTGTTGGTAGAGATGATTCGGCTGTTTTCATTTAAATTTAAATCTTTAAAGAAAACTTTACCATTTGTGTCAATTTCTATTAGTTTTCCATCCTTACTAGTAGATATAAATTTTTCTAGATATTGATACCATTCGTTCGTAGAAAAATTAATTTTATTTTTAAGGTTTATACGAGTTCTTCCTAGTCTATCAAGGATATTTAATTTTCCGTTCTCCTCAGCAATTAAGATATAATCCTTTGGTCCAATACGTATATGCTTAGGTGGTAAAGTTATTGCTGTTTCGGTACCATTAAACCCGAACCCAGTAACTAAATTGCCTACTGAATTAAACATTTTTACAGAATTGTTCTGCGTGATAACGTATCGATAATGCTTATTTTGATCGTAGTCAAATAAAGCTATAGGCTGGGTAATACTTTGATTAAACTTTTTAGGATAGGGACTAACATTTTTTCCATTACGATCTAATAAGTACACCGTATTAGTAGTGCAAAACAAAAGCTGATACCGCCCATTTTTGTAAATATCAATTTGTTTAATATCCCCCAAAATAGCCCCGTCAATTTGTTTCTTCCAAAATATTGTCCCAGTATTAGAAATTAAATAAAGTATATTGTTAATATCTTGAACGACAATATCCATACCATTGGTTTTATGATTTTTTACTAAGATAGGCTCATTGAGTATTTTATTATCTAAAGTAGTAGAAGCAACTTGAGTAACCGAAGTGGCTGAACCTTTAGCTATATTTTTTTGAAAAGAAGCATGGATATGAGCAAAATTATTTTCTTTTATAATCTGTAATGCAGCCATATGATGATCTTTGTATTTTAAATCATTCCATTGTTTTTTATATTCTTTAGATACATTTTTAGAAACATAATCTTTAATAGCATCCGTTGATCCTACAATTAAAATAGAAGATTCATTAGATAATTTAGCCATGGTATTTTTATAATACTCCAATTCTTGTAGAACAGTTTTATTCAAAATATTGGCAACAATTGTTTGCAAAGAATCAATAGAGGATGCAAATATGATAAAATCATCATACACGATATAATATTTGGCTTCAATTTTATTGACTAGAGGAGATAAAATTTGTGAAAAGGAAGAAAAATTTTCATACCGATAAATAGTAACACCCCTATAGTTGTTTACTTTCTCTCCTGCTAAACTTTTAGTAACAGTCTCAGGGTCTATAGTAGTCAAAGATAAAGCAGTATCATTACTTAGATAAATTAGACCTATTTCAGTAATTCCTGAAAAAATCTCATCCATATACATAGGTATATTTTCTAACTTTCGATTTTGATAAATGGCTAAGTTTTTCTTTAAAATATCAAAATCGTCATAAGTAAAAGAGATCAACCCTTTAGCGGTAATAGGTGTAATGTTAGCGATACGATTTTCTTGTGCAATAGTATTGTTAAATACATTAATGGTACTAGGTATAGAATCTTTTTCTATTGCGATACCATCCAAATGAATCCCATTTTGTTCTATAGTTGCATCCAATGATATCCAATTACTAAATTTAGATAACACAGATAGGTAAGAATCAGGGAGTAACGAATCAAGAATGTTTTGTAATTTTTTTCCATTAATTAATAAGGAAAATGGATTGTCAGAACTAGATATTTCAAAAGCTTTCTTAAGATCTTCAGGTATAGGAGTAATGTTTTTTTGTTGCCTAATAGCATTCTCGATTAACAACTGAGAAGAAGAAGAGATTAATAAACTATCTTCCTGAACAGTGAAAAAAGTATTTTTACCAGAAGTAATTTTATTAATTATTTTTTCCGAATAATTAATCGTCTCTATTTTATTTTGTTTTAGAGAATCTATTTTGATAAGTTTTGGATCAAATTTACAGATATATGTATATTCAAGATCACTTTTACCCACTGATGAAAAACATAAAAGACCATTTGAGTCATTAATTTTATTAGTTATAGGTAGTCTTTTAAAATACTCAAATAATTCTAAAGAAGTATTGTTTTTAATAAAATTATTATCTCTCAAACTACTTTTAGCTTGCTCTAAATTGTTGATTTTAAAAATTATTAAAGCATCTTTAGGAATATAATCAATTAAAGAGTTTGACTTTTTCGGGGTAGTATCACAAGCCAAAATAAAAATTGAAAGTAAAACTAAAACTATTTTTTTCATTATTAAAGATGCTTTTATATTCCTTTTATTCCCTTTTATAACACGATATTTACTATAATTATTTTGTGTTGATAGTAATTTTCAATATCTAGAATTGTTTAATATAAGATTTTAAAATATAACTATTTGAAATTAAGACTTAACTGTTCGGGTAATAATTTGAAACTTTTTCTATGATACTTGGTAACGCCATACTTATGAATAGCCTCGCGATGCTCAACAGTAGGGTACCCCTTGTTCTTTTTCCAATTATACATGGGGAATTCTTCATGTATTTTTTCCATATACTCGTCTCTATATGTTTTTGCCAAAACAGAAGCAGCAGCAATACTTAAAAATTTACTATCTCCTTTTATTACACAAGTATAAGGAATATTATTAAAAGGTTTAAAACGATTACCATCAACAATTATATGTTGAGGCGTAGATTGCAGTTTAGAAATAGATTCTTGCATAGCCATAATAGAAGCATTCAAAATATTTACTCTGTCAATAATATCCATAAAAATATGTGTAACACCAAAGGAAATAGAACAGTCCTCTATTAAAGGTTTTAGTAATTCTCGTTTAGTTTCACTGAGTTGTTTAGAGTCATTAAGAATATCATTACTAAAATCATCAGGTAAAATTACAGCAGCAGCAGTTACGGGACCAGCTAAGCAGCCTCGACCCGCTTCATCAGTACCACATTCGATAAGGTTTGGTATTAATTTTAATTTAAGCATGATGCGAAGATACTGTTATGTATAGAATAACAGAAAAACAATTTTTAAAAATCAAAGCTCGTAGAATCGTAAACAAGCAATTAGTATCCTATATTTTCATTTAAAAAGTATATTTTTGTCAAAGTTCAGAACAACAATGAAAAAAAAAATAATATTTATAATTATACTGATAGTATCTTCTATAACATATTCCCAGAAGAGAAATCAAACCGATTCAGATGAAGGTCTAATTAAAGAGGAAAAGACCCATTCCAAAGAAAATAATTCTACAGGAAAAAAGAAATCAGGAGATGTAAAGAAAAAACCTTCAATAACAGAATATAAAATTATCAATATACACAATGATACGACATATGTAGATACCTCTTTAACCATTCAAAAAGATTATAGGTTTAATTATTTACGTAGAGATGATTTCGAATTACTACCCATAAATAATGTAGGACAATCTCATACTAGTTTAGCAAAAGTTGAAGAGCGGGATCATTTATTGCCACTATTTGGAGCAAGATCCAGGCATTTTAATTACCTAGAAGCTAAGGATATTAGATACTATAACGTTCCAACACCACTAACAGAATTATATTTTAAAACCACATTTGAGCAAGGACAACAAGTAGATGCTTTTCTTACTGTAAACACATCTCCAAATCTCAATTTTTCAATAGCCTATAAAGGAATTCGCTCACTCGGAAAATACAAGCACGCACTTACAAGCAGCAGTAATTTTAGAGCAACAGCAAATTTTCATACAAAAAACAAAAGATACCTAGTAAAAACTCATTTTGTAGAACAAGGTTTAAAAAATGAAGAAAATGGAGGGTTATCAGAAAATGGAATAAAACAATATCTCTCTTTAGAAGAATTTAAAGAGGATAAAAAACGATATTCAGATAGAGGAGCCATCGAAGTAAATTATGAAGATGCAGAAAGTACTCTAAGCGGTAAAAGATTCTATTTAAACCATAAATTTGCCGTTATTAAAAAAGACAGTACTAATATAAGCTTATCAATTGGTCATATAATGGATATGACAGACAAATACTATCAATTCGATCAAGCAAAAAAAGCCCCAAATAATCTATTAGGAGAATCCTACATAAAAACAGGTTTAAGGGATAACGTAGCATTAGAAGACTTTTATAATCAGTTACATATAGAGTTTAATAATAAATGGATAGGTACTTTTAAAGTAAAAGGAGCAATCTCAAACTACAACTATGGCTATAATACAATATTAATCCTCAATCAATTAGATAAAAAAGGAAATCCGATAAAAATCACCAATAGAATAAAAGGAGAGATAAACTCTATAGGAGGAGAATACTATAACAATTATAAAAACGTCGAATTATTTGCAGACGGAATGACAATCATATCAGGGGATTTTACAGGAAATTATCTTAACTTGGGAACAGGATATAGTCTTGATAAGAAATACGAAGCCAAACTGCAGATAAGTGCTAATTCTGTGGCACCCAATTATAATTTTTTATTATATCAAAGCGATTACAAAAATTATAACTGGCAAAACACATTTGAGAATATTAAAACACAAAAACTTCAATTAAATATTAGCGCAAAAAAAATAGCCAGTATAGAAGCTAGTTACAGTAAAATAGATAATTATAGTTATTTTGCGAAGGACAAAGATCTGAAAATATCTCCTAATCAGTATAAAGATAAAATTAATTTATTAAAAGTAAAATTAACCCAAGAAACACAGTTCTGGAAATTAGGAATAGACAATACGTTTCTCTATCAAAACGTAACAGGAGAAGAAAATGTATACAAAGTTCCAAAAATAGTAACACGTAATAGTCTATATTTCCAAGACCATTATTTCAAAAAAAATGCGCTTTTTTTACAAACAGGAGTGACATTCAAATATTTTTCAAAATATGAAATAGACGCATACGATCCCGTATTATCAGAATTTTATATTCAGAATGACCAAAAATCAGGAGGGTTTCCTCAATTTGATATATTTTTTAACGCTAAAGTTAGGCAAACCAGAATATATTTTAAATACGAAAACATTTTAGAATCATTAAAGCAAAACAATGAATTTTCAGCACCTGGATATGCCAATCGTGATGCAGTTCTTCGGTTTGGAATAGTATGGAATTTCTTTTTGTAACAGATAAAAAACATCCAAAAGCAATATGTTTCCCGTATATTATTACGTTTTTTACCAAGGTTAAGCAGTATGTTTTGGGCGACTATCTCCATGCAAAAAATAATCCTTTCAAAAATCATAAAAATAAAAACAACCTACTATTTGTCTATTACACCTTATTTTAAAAAATCTTCTAAAGTTTTATTCTCCAAAACTTTTAAAGTACTATCTCTTACCTCTATCATTAATCTATGAACGATACACGCACCTTCATCAGGACAATCATTACATTTTTCGTAATAATTAAGACTTACACAAGGAAGCATTGCGATGGGCCCCTCTAAAACTCTAATTACATTTACCATTAATATATCCTTTGGCTTTTTTATCAAATAATAACCACCACCTTTTCCTTTTTTAGAACCTAAAAACCCATTTTTTCGAAGGGTCAACAAAATACTTTCCAAAAATTTTTTAGATATATTCTCACTTTCCGCCACATCAGAAATCAATACAGGAAACTCACTTTTCTGTCGAGCAATATAAGTCAGCGCCTTTAATCCATATTTTGTTTTTTTTGATAACATATTACTCTTCTTTTCTAGGGAGAAAAACCTCTACCATCATACATCTAGCACTACCACCCCCCAAAGTCTCTATAGTATTTAGATCACTATGAAGAATAGAACAATGCTTTTCTATCCTTCTTCTCTGATACACAGAAAGACTATTATATGCTGTTGACGACATAATAAGATAGCGTTCATCCTCTTTCCCTATAACTTGCAATACATTTCCTGCAAACTTACTTACTTGATTTTCAGAAATCAATATAACTTCTTTGCCATCTCCCTTTAGATGACTTAAAACATTCTTTCTTTCCTTTTTGTCATCAATACATTCCATACATATTATAGCAAATGTCTCTCCAACTCCCATCATTACATTAGTATGATATATTGGAAGTCTTTTATTATCTACATTTTGATAAGCAATAAAAATAACAGGCGTATATTCAAAATCCTCACAAAACTCTATTATCAAATCTTCATCAGCCCTTGGAGACAAAGCACAGTAAGCTTTTCTATTTACCCGATCTAACACCAAGCTACCAGTTCCTTCCAAAAAAAGCCCTTCTTCTTCCGCTTCTGTATAATCAATAATATTTTTTATATCAAAACCAGAATCTTCAATAAATTCAATCACTTCTGAACGGCGTTCTTTTCTTCTATTTTCTGCAAACATTGGATACAATCCTACATCCCCATTTTCATGAAAAGAAACCCAATTATTTGGAAAAATTGAGTCTGGAGTATCATTCTTAGAATCATCATCGATAACAATTACATTAACTCCAACAGATCGTAATTTTTTTATAAAACCGTTAAATTCTTTGAGAGCATTTATATTTGCTACTTCTGGATGAATCCCCGAAGTGTTCTGATAGTAATTATTCACAGCAGTCTGTTCATTCATCCTAAATTGTACTGGACGAATCATTACTATAGTGTTCGTAATTTGTTTCATTCTTTAACCTCTTATCAATGGCATTGTAGAACAACGTAAAAGACCTTCTTGTTTAGCAATTTCTGCAAACGAAACCTCTTCGACAGTTATATTTTGATCACGAAGCCAAGCATTTAATCTTTTAAATTTCTTTTCAGAAATAACAATATCTTCTGATATCGAAAAAATATTCGAATTCATATGATACATTTCGTTTTTATCAATATGAAAAAGATTTTCAATTCCAAAAAAATCAATTAAATATTCATAATCTTGTATATTCCTAAAAGCTTCTTTATGAATTATGGCTTTATTATTCCCTACTGGCTGAAAACAACAATCCAAATGCAGTGCATTTTCACTAGGTTCTATCATAGATTTATTCAAATCAAATTCCTTGATAATCTTATTAGGAAAAAGATTCTTTATAAATTCTACTCCCTTCATATTAGTTCGAGCTACAATACAATCTTTATAGTCATCCCCTTTATATGTCCCAATAAAAATATGATCATTATGAACAATAATATCACCACCTTCAAATTCAATTTCATTTAATGGTACTCTATACACATTCTCGGGGTCTAATTGGTCTATTATGTATTGAATCGCATGTATCTCTCTACTTCTATTAATCAACATATTAGACACTATAAATTTATCCTCAATAACTAGAGCAATATCCCTAACAAATATCTGATTATAATCATTTAAAATTTCCGGTCTATATACCTTTACATCATACTTCTCAAAAATCTCTAACACTGACTCCAATTCTAAGATCATATCTTGTTCAGTAGGATAAGTGCCTAATTTTATATGCTTAATAGATTTAGGATCATAAGCATCTTCTATTTTTGGAATGGTTCCATTACTCTTTGCCGTTCCTAAAACAACCGCCTTAAGCCTAGAAGTCTCATTATAAATGTTCAGTTTCAATTTTTTCTTTTTAAATAATCACAAACCAACCTAATCAACCGTCAATCAACAGCATAAATAAAAGTCATTAAAAACAGTTATTATATTTGAAAAAACACCATTTTAACCATTAAATCAATAGCTTTTTAAGCCCTTTTACTATATCATACAATAAGAAGTAATAAATAGAAAACCTCCTCTAAACTGAATACAAAAATACAACCTAGGCACATTCCTTTTTTTCAAATATTTTAATCACAATACATAAAAATTATTAGATAATTTTAACCCATCATATTATCCACAATAGAATTAGTAGTAGATTTTAAAACATCAAAAGCAGCTTCTGCCATTCGATTACCCCTATAATCCAATGTAGGGTTAACTTCCACTACCTCAAAACAAACAGTTTTTTTTGTTTCTACGAAAGAACTAATAATATGAATCACTTCTTCTATATCAAACCCTTTAGAAACAGGAGTTCCAGTTCCATTAGATACCAAATCACAATCCATACTATCCACATCAAAAGATATATATATCATGTCACAAGCTTCTAATCTTTGAATTGCCTCAATTATACATTCATTAAAACCACGAAACCGCATTTCTGAAACAGAATAATTTTTAATTTGATTGTCTTCTATAACACCATTTTCAGCATCTTCTGTATCTCTAACCCCAAAATAAATTATGTTCTGAAAATCAACTTTATTTCCATCGACACCTATATTTTTCATTTTATCCCATAAGATCACAGTTTCATCTGTCACCTCATTAGTTTTAAAATGAAGATTGTCGTATGAAAGTGCTGCTGCTAAAGGCATCCCATGAATATTTCCAGAAGGAGATGTATATGGCGAATGCACGTCAGCATGAGCATCTATCCATACTACCCCCAACACTTTGGATGGGTAAGCAGCTTTAATACCGCTAATAGTACCTAAAGCAGAGGAATGATCTCCGGATAACACTATAGGATAATAATCCTCTTTTAGATTATCTTGTACACTATTACAAAGCTTGACACAAACATTATATACACTATCAATTCGTTTAGCAAATGAATTTTTTACTTTATTGTATATAGTTTCATTTTCTGTCTCAATATTTTCGTAGACATATAAATTAAAATAATCATCGTCCTTATTAATTGCAGCTATCTCTATTGCATCAATTCCAAGATCAGAGCCCCTTGTTCCCGCACCAATATCAGACCTATTCTTTATTAACTTTATTTTTTCCACTACTTAACCCATTAAAGAAAAACACTAACTCCTTTTCTTATAAAAATATTATCTTTTTTCAATATCTAAAAAAGGTCTGTATGTCTCCCCAATGTATATTTGTCTTGGTCTTCCAATCGGTTCTTTACGAAGGCGCATTTCTCTCCACTGAGCAATCCAACCTGGCAATCTACCTAATGCAAACATAACCGTAAACATCTCTGTTGGAATGCCTAAAGCTCTGTAAATGATACCTGAATAAAAATCTACATTAGGATACAGTTTTCTTTGTACAAAATACTCATCCTCTAAAGCTACTTTCGCTAATCCTTTAGCTATTTCCAAAACAGGGTCTTCAATTCCAAGGTCTCCCAAAACCTCTTCAGCAGCTTGTTTAATAATTTTAGCCCGTGGATCAAAATTTTTATACACTCTGTGACCAAATCCCATTAATCGAAACGGATCATCCTTGTCCTTAGCTTTTGCAATATACTTTGCAGTATCTCCACCATCTGCTTTTATTGCCTCTAGCATTTCTATAACCGCCTGATTTGCCCCTCCATGAAGAGGTCCCCATAATGCTGAAATCCCTGCTGATAAAGAAGCAAATAACCCCGCATGTGATGATCCTACAATTCTCACCGTAGATGTAGAACAATTCTGTTCATGATCTGCATGCAGTATTAACAACTTATTCAAAGCACTATAAACCAAATTATTAGCAACATAACTCTTATTAGGTCTTGAAAACATCATTTTATGAAGATTCTCCACATAACCTAGAGAATCATCCCCATAATCCAAAGGAAGACTCATTCTTTTTCTCATTGTCCAAGCTGCCAAAACAGGAAACTTAGCCATAATCTTTACAATTGCATTATACATTGCTTCCTCAGAACTCACATCAACAGACCCTGGGTTAAAAGCGATCAAAGCACTTGTTAAAGATGATAAAACTCCCATAGGATGAGCACTTTTAGGGAATCCATCAAGAATTTTCTTCATATCTTCATCTACCAAAGACTGTACTTTTATGTCTTCATCAAATTTATTTAATAATTCTACAGAAGGTAATTCACCAAAAATCAATAAATACGCGACCTCTAAAAAATTAGCTTTTTCTGCTAATTCTTCAATTGAATAACCTCGATATCTTAATATCCCTTTTTCCCCATCAAGAAAAGTAATCGCACTTTCACAACTTCCAGTGTTTTTATAACCAGGATCGATGGTAGTAACACCTCCTGTGGCATCCCTTAAGGATTTTATATCTATTCCTAGTTCTTTTTCCGTTCCTTTTACGATCGGAAACTCATATCTATTACCGTTGATTTCTAGCGTTGCTTTTTCAGACACCAATATTGCTTTTTCAGACATATGATTATATAGAATTTTGCTGTTATAATAAGGTCTGCTAATTTAAGAAATATAGTAGATATATATAATTAATCAGTAGATCATTTTTAGAATTTAGCCAATTTTAATAAATAATTCTAACCTTAAATTAATAACTTTGTCCCTTTTAACCTATTTTTCAACAAAAAACACCAACTATTTTAAAAATATCGCCTATCACATTGATTAAAACCTTTAGAAAATAACATAAAAAACAAAAAGCTTACCATAATATGATAAGCTTTTTGTTTTTTATGTTATTTTCTATTACTTTAACTTAAATACCTTTCCACCAGGATAATAAGCAACAGTACCTAACTCCTCCTCTATCCTAAGTAACTGATTATATTTGGCCATTCTATCACTACGAGAAGCCGAACCAGTTTTAATTTGTCCAGTATTTAACGCTACAGCAAGATCTGCAATAGTATTATCTTCTGTTTCACCTGAACGATGAGACATCACAGAAGTATACCCCGCATTATGTGCCATATTAACAGCAGCAATAGTCTCTGTAAGCGTCCCTATTTGATTAACTTTTATTAAAATCGAATTAGCAATACCTCTATCTATACCTGTAGAAAGTCTATCAACATTTGTTACAAATAAATCATCTCCAACTAACTGAACCTTATCCCCTATCTTTTCAGTAAGGTACTTCCACCCGTCCCAATCATTCTCATCCATTCCGTCTTCAATAGAAATAATTGGATACTTAGACACCAGTTCAGCCAAATAATCAGCTTGTTCTCGACTAGTACGAACTCTACCCTTATTTCCTTCGAATTTAGTATAATCATACTTACCCTCTACATAAAATTCAGCAGCTGCGCAATCCAAAGCAATCATTACTTCTTCTCCAAGCTTATATCCAGCATTCTCCACTGCTAAAGCAATAGAATCTAGAGCATCCTCCGTACCATCAAGCGATGGAGCAAACCCTCCCTCATCTCCAACAGTTGTTGTTAATCCTCTATTTTGCAACACCTTCTTCAAATGATGAAAAATTTCCGTTCCAATTTGCATTGCTTGAGTAAAATTTGCGGCTTTTACAGGCATAACCATGAATTCTTGAAAAGCAATTGGAGCATCACTATGAGAACCTCCATTAATAATATTCATCATAGGAACAGGCAGCGTATTAGCACTCACACCTCCAATGTATCTATATAACGGCATATTAAGTTCATTAGCAGCAGCCTTAGCAATAGCTAATGACACACCCAATATTGCATTGGCTCCAAGCTTTGACTTATTAGGCGTACCATCTAAATCTATCATTCTTTGATCTAACAAATTTTGATCAAAAACCGAACAACCTAATAATTCTTCTGCTATTATTGTATTAACATTTTCTATAGCCGTAGAAACACCCTTACCCATAAAACTTTTACCACCATCTCTCAATTCTACAGCTTCGTGTTCTCCTGTAGAAGCACCTGACGGAACTGCTGCACGTCCCAAAACTCCATTCTCTGTTATCACATCTACCTCTACCGTAGGATTGCCTCGTGAATCAAAAATTTGCCTAGCGTGAATATTAATTATTATACTCATGATTTGAATTATTTTTATGGATAATTTATTTCGTTGCAATATACAAAACGGAAAAAGTTTAACACATCATTAGAGTGTATAATTTACACTACAAATCACATCTTAACACAGAGTTATCAACTATAACGTTATAAAAAAAATCACTTCATTTACATTTATATAAAAAGAAAAAAGAATTTAAAAACTGATTAGACATCACCAAATCCTAGAAATTATACACTGCAAAATAACAAACACAAAAAAATCTCATTTTACTGCTTAAAACACAAAAATTAATCGAAGTGTTTAATTTTTTTTTTTGATTCTGGCGAAAATAATTATTCTTTACTCAATCAAAGTATTTTTCACACATCATAGAAGCGCTATGAGATAATAAAAAGACGAAAATTAAGTAAAAAATATTTTTATAGAAAATTGAAAAAAGTTTAAACCACTTCATCATAAAAAGCTCAAAAAAATATAGATTCTTTGAACTAAGCTGTAACTTTTCCTTTTTTTATATTATCAATAAACTGATCAAACAAATAAATAGAATCATTAGGACCTGGACTAGCCTCAGGATGATATTGTACAGAAAAACAGTTCTTGTTAATCATCCTTATCCCAGCAACAGTGTCATCATTTAAATGCACATGAGTAATTTCTATATCTGGATTTTCTGTAGCTTCTTCCTTATTGATAGCAAACCCGTGATTCTGAGAAGTAATCTCACCCTTACCTGTTAATAAATTCATTACAGGATGATTAATACCTCTATGACCATTATACATTTTATAAGTACTTATACCATTAGCTAATGATATCACTTGATGACCTAAGCATATCCCAAACAAAGGCAAATCATGCTTTATGATCTCTTTAGCAGTATTAATTGCCTCAATTAAAGGCTCTGGGTCACCCGGCCCATTAGACAAAAAATACCCATCTGGATTCCATTCGCACATTTCATTAAATGATGACTTGTAAGGAAAAACTTTTAAATAAGCATCTCTATTAGCAAGATTACGTAATATATTTCTTTTGACCCCTAAATCAAGTACAGATATCCTATAAGTTGCATTAGGATCACCATAAAAATAAGGAGACTTTGTAGAAACCTTTGATGCCAACTCTAACCCCTCCATACATGGAACATCACACAATTGAATTTTCAATTTTTCAATATTATCAATTTCTGTAGATATTACAGCATTCATAACACCGTTATCTCTAATATAACTAACAAGAGCCCTAGTATCTACATCGGAAATTGCCAGTAAGTTGTTTTTTTCTAAAAAACCTTGCAATGAGTCATCAGCCAAATCCCGAGAATACTCATAACTAAAATTATTAACTATCAAACCAGATATTTTAATTGAATCGGATTCAATTTCAGTATTATTAGTTCCATAGTTACCTATATGAGCATTCGTTGTAACCATCAATTGACCATAATACGAAGGATCTGTAAAAATTTCTTGATAACCAGTCATCCCTGTATTAAAACAGACCTCTCCAAATGCACTACCTTCCTTACCAACAGCCTTGCCATAAAATATTGTTCCATCAGCTAATAAAAGAATTGCTTTTTTTCGAGATTTATATTTCATTCTATTCAACGTATTTAAGTATTATATTCCTACTAACAAATAAAATTAAAAAACTATTAATATTAAAAAAAAAGGATAAACAAGTAGCGTTTATCCTTTTACATTCATTATATATTATTTACAATATACATTTACTCTTCTTCAGAATTAGTAACATCAGTTTTAGGAGCTACAGAATCTGCAGCTTCTTTCTTGCTCTTACCTCTTCTTGTAGATTTCTTTTTAATAGGCTTACCAGCATTATATAATTCATTATAATCAACAAGTTCAATCAATGCCATATCAGCATTATCTCCCAAACGATTACCTAATTTAATAATACGAGTGTATCCCCCAGGTCTGTCACCTACTTTAGCTGACACCTCTCTGAACAATTCAGTAACTGCATACTTATCACGTAATCTTGCAAATACGATACGACGATTATGAGTTGTATCCTCTTTAGATTTAGTAACTAATGGCTCAATAAATTGTTTAAGGGCTTTAGCTTTAGCAACAGTAGTATTAATTCTTTTGTGTTCAATTAAGGAACAAGCCATATTTGCAAGCATCGCTCTACGATGTGCTGTCTTTCTTCCTAAGTGGTTTACTTTCTTTCCGTGTCTCATTTTCGATTATCTTATGACTAAAACCGAAGTTAGTCTTTATCTAATTTATATTTAGAAAGGTCCATTCCAAAGTTTAGCCCTTTTACATTAACCAATTCTTCCAACTCTGTCAAAGACTTTTTACCAAAGTTACGAAACTTCATTAGGTCATTTTTATTATAGGATACTAAGTCCCCTAATGAATCCACTTCTGCTGCTTTTAAACAATTAAGAGCACGTACCGAAAGATCCATATCTATTAACTTTGTCTTCAACAACTGTCTCATATGCAATGACTCCTCATCATATGTTTCAGTCTGAGCAATTTCATCAGCTTCTAATGTTATACGCTCATCCGAGAATAACATAAAATGATGAATCAATATTTTTGCCGCTTCCGTTAATGCATCTTTAGGATGAATGGAACCGTCAGTAACAATTTCAAAGATTAATTTTTCATAATCCGTTTTTTGTTCTACACGATAATTCTCGATACTATATTTAACGTTTTTTATAGGCGTATAAATAGAATCTGTAAATATCGTTCCAATAGGAGCATTAGCCTTCTTATTTTCTTCAGCAGGAACATAACCTCTTCCTTTTTCTACAGAAATTTCAAGATTCAATGCCACCTGTTTGTCCATATTACAGATTACCAAATCAGGATTTAATACTTGAAACCCAGAAATAAATTTCTGAAAATCCCCAGCAGTTAATTGTTCTTGACCCGAAACAGAAATTGTAACCGATTCGTTATCTATATCCTCAATTTGACGTTTAAAACGCACCTGTTTAAGGTTTAGTATGATTTCCGTAACATCTTCTACGACACCAGAAATAGTAGAGAACTCGTGGTCTACCCCTTCTATTCTTAAAGAAGTTATAGCAAATCCTTCTAAAGAAGAAAGCAAAACTCTTCGCAAAGCATTACCAACCGTTAATCCATATCCTGGTTCTAATGGTCTAAATTCAAATTTACCATTGAACTCAGTAGAGTCGATCATGATAACTTTATCGGGCTTCTGAAAATTTAATATTGCCATATGATTGTTTCTTCTATGAGTTATTACTTCGAATATAATTCGACGATGAATTGTTCGTTGATGTTTTCAGGAATCTGAATTCTAGCTGGAACAGTAACAAAAGTACCTTGTTTAGTGTCGTTATTGAATGTTATCCATTCATAAACCTTACTATTGTTAGCTAATGAGTTTTGAATAACCTCTAGAGATTTAGACTTCTCACGAACCCCTACAACATCACCAACTTTTAATTGATACGATGGAATGTTAACCAACTCTCCATTGACAGTTATATGCCTATGAGAAACCAATTGTCTAGCGCCACTACGAGTTTTAGACAACCCCATTCTAAATACTACATTGTCTAAACGAGACTCACAAAGCTGTAACAAAACCTCACCAGTAATACCTTGAGAACGAGTAGCCTTATCAAACATATTGCGGAATTGACGTTCCAAAACCCCATAAGTATACTTTGCCTTCTGCTTTTCCATTAATTGTATTGCATACTCGCTTTTTTTACCCCTACGTCTATTGTTACCATGTTGCCCAGGAGGGTAATTTCTTTTTTCAAATGACTTATCGTCACCGAATATCGCTTCTCCAAACTTACGAGCGATCTTAGTTTTTGGACCAGTATATCTTGCCATTATTATTTATTTAATTGTTTGAGGTGATCATGAATTAAGGTCACTTTCCTTCGATAATCAATACCCCCTTTTAGATTACTTAATTTAATATAAAAAGATCCCGAAACAAGTTCCGGGATAAAACTATACTCTACGTCTTTTAGGAGGACGACATCCATTATGAGGCATTGGAGTAACATCAATAATTTCTGTAACCTCTATACCTACGTTATGGAGTGAACGAATAGCAGACTCTCTACCATTCCCTGGTCCTTTAACATACACCTTTACCTTCTTCAACCCTGCTTCAATAGCAACCTTAGAAGCATCCTCTGCAGCTAATTGAGCAGCATAAGGAGTGTTCTTCTTAGATCCTCTAAATCCCATTTTACCAGCAGAAGACCAAGATATTACATCCCCTTTTTTATTCGTTAACGAAACAATAATATTGTTGAATGAAGCCGTAACATGCGCTTCACCTACTGATTCAACTATTACTTTACGCTTTTTTGAAGTTGACTTTGCCATATTACTTATTATTTAGTCGCTTTTTTCTTATTAGCAACTGTTTTTCTTCTTCCTTTACGTGTTCTAGAATTATTCTTAGTACGCTGTCCTCTAAGTGGTAATCCAGCTCTATGACGAATACCTCTATAACATCCTATATCCATAAGGCGCTTAATATTCAACTGTACTTCTGAACGCAATTCTCCTTCTATGGTATAAACCCCAACAGCTTCTCGGATACGACCTATTTGGTCATCATCCCAATCCGAAACTTTAGTACTTTCGTCTACTTTGGCATTATCTAATATCTCTTTAGCTCTACTTCTACCAATTCCGAAGATATAGGTTAATGCTATAACTCCTCGCTTCTGTTTAGGTATATCTACCCCTGCAATTCTTGCCATAATTACCCTTGTCTTTGTTTAAATCTAGGATTCTTTTTATTAATCACGTAAAGTCGGCCTTTTCTACGCACAATTTTGCACTCGGCACTTCTCTTTTTTATTGATGTTCTAACTTTCATCTTTTAGTTTTTAAAATCTAAAATGTAATACAACCAACATTTTAGAAGAATTAGTAACTAAATTAAGCCTGCAAAAGTACAGAAAAAATATTAATTTACTAATCCCATTACAATTATTTAGTATCTATATGTTATACGAGCCTTTGATAAATCATATGGACTCATTTCTAATTTTACTTTATCCCCTGGGAGTAACTTTATATAATGCATCCGCATTTTTCCTGAAATATGAGCAGTCACAACATGACCATTCTCTAATTCTACACGAAACATTGCATTAGATAACGCTTCTATAATACTTCCATCTTGTTCTATTGCTGGTTGTTTTGCCATTACGCTACTGCTTTACGGTTTTTGCCAGTTTTCATAAGACCATCATAGTGTCTATTTAATAGGTACGAATTTACCTGCTGCATTGTATCAATAGCAACACCTACCATGATAAGTAAAGATGTTCCCCCAAAAAACAAAGCCCAACCTTGTTGTACATTTAACATTTTAACAGCAATAGCTGGAAATATAGCTATTAATGCTAAAAACACAGAACCCGGTAATGTTATTTGAGACATAATTTTATCCAAGTATTCTGAAGTCTCAGTACCTGGACGAATGCCTGGAATAAAACCACCACTTCTTTTTAAATCATCTGCCATTTTATTAGTTGGAACTGTTATAGCTGTATAAAAATAAGTAAATACAATAATTAATAAAGCAAAAAGAAGATTATACCACAACCCAAAAATATTATTACCAAAATTAACCTGAAGCCACTGTCCAACACCTGAATCCTTCATAAAACCAGCTTGACCAATTAACCCTGGAACAAACATAATTGCCTGAGCAAATATAATAGGCATCACTCCAGATGCATTTAATTTTAAAGGAATATACTGACGTGAACCAAATACATTTTTTTCGTAGCCTCCTCCTGCTGTTCTTCTAGCATATTGAACGGGAATTTGACGTACTGCCATTACCAATAATACAGATGCTAAAATAATTACAAACCAGATAACCAATTCTATCAACACCATAATCATATCACCACCTTCACCAGAAACTCTTGATATAAAGTTCTGCGCAAAAGATAAAGGTAAAGTGGCTATAATACCTACCATGATTAACAAAGAAATTCCATTACCTATACCCTTATCCGTGATTTTTTCACCTAACCACATAGCAAAAATACAACCAGTTGAAATAATAATCACAGATGATACAACAAAAACAGTTTGGCTAATACTGTTACTAAAAGCCTCAGGCGGAAGGGTCGCAAACAAATTATAAATATAACCTGGACCTTGAACCAAAGTAATAGCAATAGTTAACCAACGCGTAATCTGATTAATCTTTTTTCTACCACTCTCTCCCTCTTTTTGTAGTTTTTGAAGATATGGAATAGCTATTCCCATTAATTGTACTACAATAGAAGCAGAAATATAAGGCATAATTCCCAACGCAAATACAGAAGCATTAGCAAACGCACCCCCTGTAAAAGAATTAAGCAATCCTAACAAACCATCTTGAGTTTGAGTACCAAGACTAGCTAAATGTGATGCATCTATACCAGGAAGTACTACCTGCGCTCCAAAACGATACACCAAAAGTAATCCTAATGTCATTAGAATTCTATTCTTTAGCTCTTCGATTTTCCAGATGTTTTTTATTGTATCAATTAATTTCATGAACTATGATTTATATGGTTACTGCTTCACCACCTGCTGCTTCTATAGCAGCCTTTGCAGTGGCTGTAAATTTGTGCGCTGAAACTTTCAACTTCGCCTTCAATTCACCTCTCCCCATTATCTTCACTAAATCATTTTTTCCTGCTAGACGAGTTTCTAAAATCAAATCCAAATCGATAGATTCTGATATTTTACCTTCATCAACCAATTTTTGTAACGTATCCAAATTAATACCTTGATACTCTTTTCTATTAATATTTGTGAAACCAAATTTAGGTACACGTCTCTGAAGCGGCATCTGACCACCTTCAAAACCAATCTTTCTAGAATAACCCGAACGTGATTTTGCTCCTTTATGACCACGTGCTGCAGTTCCTCCTTTTCCAGATCCCTGACCACGACCTAATCGCTTGCCGCTATTTTTTACTGAACCTGCAGCAGGTTTTAAGTTACTTAAATCCATGTGCTTTTATTATTTTGTTTCTACAGAAACTAAATGTTTAACTTTATTTACCATCCCAAGGATATTAAGAGAATCATCGTGTTCCACCACCTGACCAATTTTCCTAAGCCCCAAAGCTTCAAGAGTTCTCTTCTGTCTTAGAGTACGATTAATCGCACTTTTTACTTTAGTAATTCTAATCTTTGCCATCGCTCCTATATTTATCCTTTAAACACTTTTTCTAGTGAAACACCACGTTGATCTGCTACTTTCTGCGCACTACGCATCAGTAACAAAGCATCAAAGGTTGCTTTCACTACATTATGA
>CAVYIL010000102.1:0-17569 GCA_963768325.1 uncultured Flavobacteriaceae bacterium
TGATCTTTACAACCATTAATTAGATAAATAAATAAAAAGACAAATAAATAATTTTTCATTGAATTATATTTTAATTCTTTTAGAATCGTTAATAGATATCATCAAATCTGCATTCTATATATTCACAATTAAGAAAAGGTATTATTCTTCAATCTCTTTGTATTCAAATTCGTCAGCATATTTAGCTGCTATAAATGCTCCTTTACCTGTGATTTTTTTTGTTATTTTGTTATAACTAATATACTTGACTAAAATAGAGTCCTTTTGGTGGATATATTCATGCTCTAATACATTATTATTGATGTAATAATATTTCCATTTACCTATTGGTAGTCCAGTCTTAAGAAATTTGGAGCCTTCAGATACTAAAGAATCTCTATTGTCATAAAATTTAACCTTTCCTGTGTAATCTACAGGGTTACCTTTTTTATAATAAAAATATTCATTCCACCCATCTTCATAATTTGTATACCAAATACTATCTTTAATGCCATTTTTATAATAGCCTATTTTATGAAATTTAGGATATTTAGGATGGCTATCGTTTTCAAATACTATCCACTTGCCATTTGCTAAAGCCTTTTTTGGATTTAACTCGTAAATGTTTTGAATATTTCCCGTTTCAACAGGTTCATAATTTTTTGGTGTAAATTGATATGTGGAATAATCAAAAAAACTATAACCAATAGAGGATGAATCTATAATTACTCTGAAAAAATGAGCTTCTTTTTTATTTGTTATTTCTAACAAACTATCATTTTTTTTTCTAAAAAAAAGCGTATCCCTGTTTCTAGTATTTTTTTGTTCGGGAGCACTTAAATAATTGTTAGATATTTTTGTTTTATCCTGATTATTCTTACAACTAAATAGTGCTAAAAAAACAAACCCAACTAATGTAACTAAGCTATTTTTTCTTAATAAATTTTCTGTTATAGCCTTGCAAGTGTATATGGTCATCATGTTTTTCATCGTGAGTAGTTTTTTTTAATTTTTTTAAATTGTTTTTACCATATTTATGTGATAGAAAACTATTCCACCCATAATTATAGAAAGCATTTATTAGTTTTTCTTGACGGCTAACATCTAAATCGTCCCATCCTGAAATCCCATTTGAGGCTTTTTCTTGTTTTAAACTCATTGGGTTAGAAGTCTTATCTTTCTTAAGATATCTAAAGTCACCATTGAAACCATTCTTGTGTGACATACTTACGCCTGGAGAACCATCTTTTTTACTAAATCCTGTACAAAATAGATCTTCATAACCAACCTCAATAAGCGATCCTAATAAACTAGCAAAAGTATCTTGATAAATCCAAGGTCTATTTTCATTGGGTTTCATCTCAAACTTAAATTTAATACCATTTAAATTATAGCTTTTGTAATCTCGTAAATCTATTAAGTTGACTTCTTTCCCTCCATAAAATTCACTAGTGTATTTACTTTTTATTTTATGCTTATCCGTAAGGTTCCCCAAGATAATTCCATCTATGTGATACAGCAGCCACTAACAATCTATCGAATAGGTTGTCAAAGTGACGTCTGTTGAACTTATAACAGAATTCGTTCAGGTAATTCTGTAAAAAATCATCGTCTATTCTATGGTGTACATCTAACAGTAATCGTTTTGCGTTACTTATGGCAGTATGAACCCACGGAAGAACCTTTATAACATCCTTTTTTGGTATTACTTTGGAATCGATTTCAAAATCTTGATCCAAATCCACATAGCTCGTAGATTTATCCGATACAATCTTTGTACCTTTCTTTACGGACTCTTTTACTGCATTGGTCACTTCTTCCTTTTTTAGGGATTCTATAACTTTCATTTTTAAATACCCTACTTGTTTTTTCTTTCCATGCTTTTTGGGATTGTGATTTTCTTTAGCATCTCGTGATTCAATACTTACCAAAACCGTTGTTTGGCGTTGACTACCACGTCCCCGTTTTAAAGGTTCGGATTTATCCCTTGTGATGGAAACTGTCTCAAAAAAACCTTCGTCAAGCTCTATCTCTTCATTAAGTTGATACGCCTCGTCCCTAAGTCCCATTACACTTCGTAGCTTATGTACCATTGCCCAAATGGGTTCGTATCGCTTATGACCTAATTGACGTTGAATCTCCTTAGCTGAAAAAGATTTCTTAGTGCTTGTAATAAGATGCATAGCTATGAACCAATACTGGAACGATAGCTTACTGCCATGCATTACCGTTCCACTTTTAAGAGTAGTTCGGTGCTGACATTTTTTACATTCCCATTGCTCACGATTCTTTTTCCAATAATGTGAAGTATTTCCACATTTATTGCAGGTAATACCTTCCTTTAGTCTGTATGATTTAAATGCTTCTCTACAGCTTTGCTCATCAGGAAAGTGCTTTGTGAATTCTATTAATTTCATAATTTAAAAATACGAAAAAACTAATAGGGAAACAAAAGGATAAGCATATTTTATTTTATTATATTTCACAGTAAATATTAGGTGTTTATTATTTGATAAATCACTATAATAATAACTCCCTTTTTTAGATTTTTCAAAAGTAGTTTTGAATATTTTGTGATTTTGATGGATTTCATATTGGTCAACAGCAACCCTCATCTCAAAGGGCTTCTCTTTTAAAAACTCATTGTTATGAGTAACAGTAAATACATTCTCTACTATACTTGCTTTTATATACAGTTCGGCAGTTTTTAGTTCACCATTGTCGGGGTCTAGTTTTTTCTCCCAATCCTCATAACCAGTATCTTCTTTACTATGTTGTAATTTCACTTCTGCTACCGCATAACCATCTTTAACTATTGCCTCTATATTTTGGTTTTCTTTATTATTAAATAGTAAAGGAAGTTTTTTGCCTTCTTTTGCTAATAAAGGATCACATTCATAAACATCAAAAGTTACTCTTTTGCCTTCTAGATTGGGACAAACAGCTACTAACTTTACCGTTTCTCCAAGTACACCTTTACTTATAGGCTTGTAATAAGCTGCCTTAGTAGTAGGGTTAGGTTGGGTTTTGGTAACTGGTGCATCGGCTTGTACTTTTTGTGTTTCTATTACAGCAAAAAAAGCATCCGAAATTCGTTCTTTACTAGTTAAGACAAGATTTGCGTATTGATTTTTTATTGGCAAATTCAGGGTTTCCCAGTCTGGAAAATGGATATAAAGATCTAGATCATTACCGTATTTTTCTGAAAAATCCATAACTGTGAAAAAATCTCCTTTTGCTATGGCCTTTTTATACCAGTTCATATATTCGATGTCTTGTTCGTCTTTTTGAGCTTCCTCATAGCGGTTTTTATCACCTACTTTAAATTGCTTTAGTACCTCTCGAGAATCAATTTTTATTTGGTTATTCTTCCAGTCTATTAAATCATCGCCTGATCTATAAAAATTCGGAAATGTCTTGGGATATCGTGGATTGAAAAAGTAGTCTTTGTCGTAAATGTTTGTTTTTAGAGTTTCTCCTATTAACCCTAAAGTTTTTAGGTATATAAAGATGTTTTGAGTATAGCCTGTTTGGGTTATTTTTTTTCCTTCAGGATTTAGCCAATAGGCTTCTATTATTTCGGGTGCTGCTTTTACAATACGAGAGGCAGTAGTTTTAGCTCCATCACCTAATGGTTGCTCTGTTTTGTAATAGGCTTCCATACGTATCTTATAGTTATCCATCCATTTGGAGAACTTTATTTCTAGTACAGCCTCGGTATCTGTGGTAGTGATTTTGGCATAGTGGTAAGCGTATTTGCCTATTCCTTCAGTAAAAGATTCTATAGAATCTGTATCGGTAAAGTCTGTAGAATAGTCAGAGGATGCTAAATCCCCCTTTCTTTTTATATTAATAGCAAAACGCCCTTTTTTCTTTGTTCTTCTTATGTAGGTTACATTTTCGTGTAGTTTTACTTCTTTTTTGTTCTTGTCTTGTATCCAAAATGCAAATTCTATAGCTTTTAGGTCTTTGCCAAGTGTAGTTTCATCGGCATTATCTAATTTTGCTTTGTATACCATTACCGTATCAGGTACTATCTCTTTATCTTCTATGGCTATAGAGGCTACTTTGTTTTTTGTTTTTCTTTTGGATTCAGTAGTTCCATTATTGGCAAATACGGCGGATTGATTACCATAGATGCGTTGTTGGGCTTCCAGTCTTGCCTTTTCTGCTACAAAGGTCCTTGTACCTGTATATTCTATTATTATTTTGTCTTTAAGTTTCATGCTTTCAAATTTAATGAAGATTATATAATCCTTACATTAATGATTACTGTATTTAAGAGTATCTAATTTCCCAATAATATGGCTTATGATCTTTTTTATTTTAATCAAATTTTTCAGAAAGAGATTCTATATGTTTTGGTTTAATCAATCACGATTATCTATTAATTTAAGATTATTAAGCCCCAATTTATATATTCCATTTTCTTCCTCAAAGACATAATTAGCATATAAAATTTTATACATTATTCTATATCCATTATCCTTCTTATAAATACCCAATTGAAAAGGGAGCTTTCCATCACTATTGAAAAATCCATTTTCATAAAATTCACCCTTCATAGTAAATATGCTATCATTTATTTTGAATTTTTCTTTAACAGTACTAAATATATCCCTATAAGGATAGTCTTTTACTTGATTTAGCTTATTCGTTTCGTGATCTAACCTGTATATGTTTCTTTTACTCAAATTTCCGCTTCCTTCCCAAATTTCAAATATTACGATGAAAGTTTGTCCTAAACTTTTTACAAAAAGGGGATATAAAAAATTTCCTCCATCATCATTTTTAAGATGTAATATAGTATCGTTCTTATTAGTATAAAGAGCTATCTCTTTTTTTTTCCATTTTTTTCTTTTAGGTAAAAATGCTAAAATATCTATGTACTTACCTTTCCAAACAATACTGTCTTTTTTATTTAGAGCGATATTTTGTTCTGTCTTTTGCTTAGGATTTGGCGTTTTGCAAGCGACAAAAACTAAAACTATTAGTATATTGATAATTTTTCTATTCATCTTGACTGCATATATGTTCAACATAAAACCCTGCTTGTATTGATTCTCTATCAATTTCCCAATAAGGTTTTTGATTTCCTATTTGTCTTAACCTATGATAGAGTCCACCATTATAATAACGTATCAAACAAGCATCTATAAAAGACTTTGTTTCATCTGAATCTTCTGAATCGTTGAAATAATCATTTACTGTTTCTGATATTCCATCCAAATAACTTTCAATACCACTAAAAGTAATATCTCCCTCTTCTTGGTCTTCATGCTGTTCTACTAAATTGTTAGGATGGGTATTATTCCAATTATTTGCTGTATTTACCCAAGAATTATAATAGTTAATTAATTCTTGTTTCTTTATGTCTAAAAACATAATAACCGTTTGCAAATTATCTTGCCAATTCCAAACTTGCCTTTTTCTTCTCCAAAAGTTCTTGTGCCCCAGTATATTCTATTTTTATTTTGTTTTTAATATAATTATATTTTAAACGCTGCAATCATTAGTGATAAAATCAAGTATATACAAATACCATTTGTTGTTTATATATGCTAAATGAAAAATCAATGATTCACTATTATTTTTAACTAGAACTACTCTTTTACTATTACTTTCCAGTTTTTTGAATTTATCTATTTTGAGTTGCAAATTTGACACATCTTGTATAGAAAGAACATCGTCAGACAATGCATGAATATAATTTTCGATAGTACTTGTTAATATTGATTTTGAATTACTGTTCTCAACATTAAACAATCCTATTTTCGATATTGAATCACATTCTATGAAAATTGGATTTTCAACATGCTCTATTTTAAAATTTTCTACTATTTTTTGTTTTATTATTTGTTCTTTATACCACCATGGAATTTCCATTTGAATAGGCGATTTTTTTGAAAGCCCTATTTGTTTTAAATTTTTCCATTCATCTATTGTGCCTCTTCTAAATAAAAAGAACAGCCCTGTTTCTGGATGAATTAATTTATTCAACTTATTTTCATCTTTATTATTAAAAAATCTTATAATATCGTGAATGGTACTAATTAAAGAATCATTCTTAATACTACCATCATAAGAAGCAATATTTATAGTGTCATTAACTTTAGACAAAGAAGGGACTGGCTGTACTGTCTTTTTATAGCTAAAAATGACAAGTATTAATATGAAATGATTATTTTTCATTCGTCAATCATTGCACATCCTTTAAACATTTCTCCATCTACAGTAATAAAAGCTTCGTATACATAATAATTATCTGATAAAGCTAAAGAACAAGCCATTTCTTTATTCATTTTATTATCTATCCTTCTTATTAAACCAAAGGCTCTATTGTTTGCAGTTTTAAACATAATATTAAACCCTGATTGATTATCTATAAAAAACTTAGGTTTAAAACTTTCAAAACCCTTACTATCATACTTCATAAATAATAATTGTGAAGACCTTAATTTAAATTGCCAAAAAGGTTCATCTCCTTCAGCTATAAAGTGTAATTTCAAAGAATCCAAAACCTTTATAAAATCTTTAGCTATATATTGATTCGTTTGCTTTAAAGAATCGTTCTTTATAAATACTACTGAACCTTTCTTGTAAACCTTAATTTCATTTTTATTATTATATTCTCCTAAGAATATAGATTTATTTTCATAAACAGACTGACAACTTGCTAATTGGAATGTAAAACAAATTAAAATAAATAGTTTCTTTTTCATTAATTTTTATTTATGAGGGTTACCTTTTAACTTTGGAGGCCAATTTGTTTTATCAGAACTCCATGGAACTTTATAGGAAGGTTTTTCCCAATATCTAAGATGATCAAATTTGGTTATATTATCAATTGGCAATCCTCTTTTCTTCAATATTGCATAAAAATGGTCATAATCGAAATCTGTAGGATCTTGATGTCCATCAGCTATTCCTCTATCAACTTCTATATGGGGAACTATAATAGGCCAACATTTTTGTATTTTACTTGCCTCTTCATATAAGTCTGCTAGTGTTTGATACTGTTTTTCTGTTGGTTTGTCTGGAGAGCCATAATTTAGTTCAATATGAAACATTTGACCTTTTAAACTTTTTTTACTTTCTATTTTGGTTGCCCATACATTTTTCTCTGTTAACGGCCAAATTTCAAGTTTTGTTCCATCTTTATTTACATAAATATGAGCTGCACTTCTTTTTTTCTTTTTTGGATCATTAAATTTTGTTTTAGTTTTTATTGAAGAATCACTCATTTCGCCAGCTGTACAATGAATCACGAAATGACTTCTATACTTAGGATCTATAGGGCAAACCTTATATTCTTCGGCTTTAAATTCCAACCATTTCCCTTCTTCATTCAAGAACAGATTAGTCAGTTTACTATCATCTGCCTCTCCTTTATAACCTTTGTATTTTATTATTTTTAAATCAGAATTATCCGTATGCGCATCAATCAATAAATAAAGATGTGTGTTTTTATCCGTGGTTGCTTTTATTTTTGTGTTCCAATCTTTAATATCTTTATCTTCTTTTGGGGCTAGGGTTACTTTTACTACTGCCAGATTCTCTAACTCTTTTGTGTTCAAAATAGTGGTGTCTTTTGCTAACTCTCCAACAACAGTTTCAATTAAAGTAATTGATTTATTATTTTGAGTAATGCTTAATTCTTTATCTTTTTCACCAATTACCTTTTCTTTACCTTGGCACACATTAACTTTTATAGTTTTGCCTTCCAAATCTTTTGTCTCTACAACAATATACACTTCATCTCCAACCGAAGCTTTCATTAATGGAGTAAAGATTACTTTTTTTCCTTTTTCTTTTTTTGTGTCTCCTTTTATAATCTTAAGTTTTTGACCAATCTTTAAAGTGTTGCTTGTTAATCCATTCTCTTTTTTTAATTGATCTACAGTTATTCCGTTTTGACTAGCTATTTTTGAAAGATTATCTCCTGAAACTACTTTATACTCTATTTCAGCACCTTTTAACGTTTCATATACTATTTCCTCTTTTTTCGTTGCAAAATAGGCGTTTTTAACGGTATATGGTATTATATCCACCACCGCTTCTTGAATGGAGCTTCCATAACTTACCGTTGCTTTTAATTTTATAATGTTGGTGTCTGACATTTTTTATTTTTTTAATATTTTATGGTTAATCAGGAAATTCACTTGCAGGAATAAATGCAAGAAATATAAACCCTAACCCAATATAAATTAATGGAACTAGTATTGAGAACAGAATAACACAATAGGCTATTTTAAAACGTTCTCTAAATATTTTTTTAAGCACATACTTTAATACATACCATATAATCACATAGGTTGGTATGTAGAAAAGTAATATAATTATTGTCATTTGTTATCTATCTCAATTTAATTATCACTTATCTTTCATTGATGACTCACTAATCTAATATGGCATATCTGGCAACTTTATTTTTGTGCTATTAGGTTCACAATAAATAGTGTCATGGTATTGTTTACCCCACAGGATTTGATATAACACCCACATGTTTGGATTATTCTTGTCTCGCTCATAATAAAAACCATACTCTTTATCTTCATTACAATCACTAAATGTTGTTTGTGATATTCCTGTATTATCCTGAAAATTATTTACAAAATATTTGGTGCATTTTGTTTTTCTATAGAACCTCATAGAATAGTAGGTGATATCATCTTCTAATAGACATATTTTATTATTCACTTTAAAATAATCAAACAAGATATTATACACCTTTAGATCTATACCTTCTTTCTGCACTGGATCTATTAAATTATCTACTAAATAATTTTCTGAATATATATATATATCCATTATCTCCATAACCAATAATATTTTTACCACTATGCTTCTTTAAAAGCATATAACTTATAGGCCCTTGCTTGGGGTTACATCCAAAACAAAAAACTGATATTACTATTATAATTAGTATATTGTATTTTAATATTCCCATCCTCTACGTCTTGTTTTAAACTTTATATTGTCTATTTCTTTTTGTTTAGTGGCTTCTTTACTTTTTTGATTAGCGAGCCGTTCTTCTCTGCCTTGACTAATATTTCCCTTATTTTTTTTCTAATGTGGTACATCTGGCAACTTTAATTTTGTTCTATTGGGGTCGCAATAAATAGTATCATAGTATTGTTTACCCCATAAGTTTTGACTCAACACCCACATATTTGGATTATCTTCATTTCTTTTATAATAAAAACTATATTCTTGATCTTCATTGCAATCACTAAATGTTGTTTGTGATATTCCTGTATTATCCTGAAAATTATTTATAAAATATTTGGTGCATTTTGTTTTTCTATAGAAACTCATAGAATAGTAGGTGATATCATCTTCTAATAGACATATTTTATTATTCACTTTAAAATAATCAAACAAGATATTATAAACCTTTAGGTCTATACCTTCTTTCTGTACCGGATCTATTAAATTATCTACTAAATAATTCTGTATATATATATATATATTTCTCTTATCTTTAAAACCCGTAATAGTTTTACCACTATGCTTCTTTAAAAGCATATAACTTATAGGTTCTTGCTTGGGGTTACATCCAAAACAAAAAACTGATATTACTATTATAATTAGTATATTGTATTTTAATATTCCCATCCTCTACGTCTTGTTTTAAACTTTATATTGTCTATTTCTTTTTGTTTAGTGACTTCTTTACTTTTTTGATTAGCGAGCCGTTCTTCTCTACCTTGACTAATATTTCCTTTAAATTCTTTTTCAAAAGTTCTTTTTCTAATATGGCATATCTGGCAACTTTATTTTTGTGCTATTAGGTTCACAATAAATAGTGTCATGGTATTGTTTACCCCACAGGATTTGATATAACACCCACATGTTTGGATTATTCTTGTCTCGCTCATAATAAAAACCATACTCTTTATCTTCATTACAATCACTAAATGTTGTTTGTGATATTCCTGTATTATCCTGAAAATTATTTACAAAATATTTGGTGCATTTTGTTTTTCTATAGAACCTCATAGAATAGTAGGTGATATCATCTTCTAATAGACATATTTTATTATTCACTTTAAAATAATCAAACAAGATATTATACACATTTAGGTCTATACCTTCTTTCTGCACTGGATCTATTAAATTATCTACTAAATAATTTTCTGAATATATATATATATATCCATTATCTCCATAACCAATAATATTTTTACCACTATGCTTCTTTAAAAGCATATAACTTATAGGCCCTTGCTTGGGGTTACATCCAAAACAAAAAACTGATATTACTATTATAATTAGTATATTGTATTTTAATATTCCCATCCTCTACGTCTTGTTTTAAACTTTATATTGTCTATTTCTTTTTGTTTAGTAGCTTCATTACTTTTTTGATTAGCGAGCCGTTCTTCTCTACCTTGACTAATATTTCCTTTAAATTCTTTTTCAAAAGTTATTTTAGTAACAAAAGGTTTATACCCATACAAATGTTGTAATACAAACCATGCTCTAAAGCCAGCACCATAATAGAAAAATTTTTGCATATCAGGTTTGTCCAAACCAAAATTATCCCATAAAGTTACTTGATACTTTACTGTATAATTATCTCCATTATTTTTAAGTTCTTTTAAAATAATTTCTGTAGCCCAGATATCATTTAAAGCTAAAGTTCTTCCTTCTAGCAGATTATTACTGTTTTTGTAAGAAAAACTTGGGCGAGTGAAAGGTATTTTTTTTCCATTGTCAATAATGCTATCTCCTTTAATTTTTCCTTTATCTCTTCTTTTATCATTTAAAACTTTAGGGTTTATTCCGAAATCAGCTTCTTTATCTTCTACACATGTAATATCTTGTAGAGTTTTTTGTTTAATCTTTTCAGCAATATAATTTTCTACATACTTACAATATTTTTGAGTATTTGGGTTGTTTTTTATAGAATTAGTTAAAGCTAAATTTTCGAAAATACCACCTGTATTGCTTTTAAATTTGGCTATCATTTGATCTAATACCTCATTTAACTCTCCCCACACCATAGACTCTTCCATTATTTTAAAATCTTTCCATAAAGACCTTTCTGGAACTTCAGCGGTAATATAGTCCATTAAATAGCCTAGCTCTTCTATTTCTTTTATACTATATTTTGCTTTTAAGTTCTTAGTAGCTTCGTTAGCTGCAAGTGTAGCACTTCTATAGATCTCCTCTGGTCTTGGAGTAGAAACATAGGTATGATCTATCTTTGTTGTTTCTTCTATTATTAGTGACATCCTATCATTTTTAGGTTTTGTTTTGACTTCCGTTACTGGAGCTGTAATATTTGGGGGTATAGCAGGTAAATTTTCTTTATTTGTAAACAAACTATGTTTTGTTTCGTCTAAACCATTCTCTTCATATTCTTCTTTATATTTTTGAACTTGATCAGCATTATAAATCAATTCCCCTTTTGGCACTCCTGTACCATACGTTAGATCATCTGCTATATCCGTACCCTCACCATTTAGTCCGGGCATTTTATAGCGGTCTATTACAAGTGTACCTACAACTAGATAATCTTTTGGGTTTTTTGGCAGTTCAATATTTTCGCCATTATGACTACATCTAAAATAAAGTTCTATTTGTTTATCTACATCCTTGTCTATAGCACTTTCAAAATTATCAAGTATAATAGATTTTATAATTTTTCCGTTACGTACAGTTTCATGAGTTGAAGGTTTTTTGGTAGCTTTACTTATTAAAGGTTGGTGTTCATCCTTATCCCCATTTCCTGTTTCTTCTTTTTCAGTATTATCATCTTCATACAATTCTATATGTACGCTTTCGCCATCAGGTATAGTGGTTTCTATATGAAAATACACATGCATCCCGGGGAGTGCTCTGGTAATTGGGCTTTCTCCTAATAAATCTATAGACCACCATCCTTTTTTAAATTGTCCTGTAACTTTGGGAGGTGTAGTATCATAGTTGTTTTGGGAAGTTGGCGTATCTATAACTTTAGCTTTAGAATTTAGCATTACCATTGCCTTTCCTTTATTATCAACTGTAGCACTTAGTGAGATCTTTTCGTCATTGGATTCATTCTTATCCTCTAAGTTGATAATTACTTCCTCGCCAGGTAATATATTAAGAGTCGTTATATCTAACCATAATTTTTCTTCAACAGATTCTTCTGTAATGGTCTTATCTGGTTTATCGTGTTGTTTTTCTGACATTAATCTTGATTTTCTAACTTAAATATCTTTTTCCTGAAATTATTCTATTCTTTTATATGTGATAATATGGAATACTATTACGCTTCTTTATTACTCTTCCATTCCACACTTGTAATCATTGGATCTTCAATAGGTCCAATAACTGGAGCACATGTAGGTTTAATTTCTGAAGGTTTATTGATCTGTAAATGGTCGCTAATTTTTATAGGAATCCCCCCATAAGTACACATAATGGTAGAGGATTCTAACAACGCAGGACTATCCTGTATTTTTAGATCTGCGGTATTATCCCATTTGGCAGGTGCTATTACAGATATATAGGGAGACATTTGCCAAAAACTTTTTTTGCAGTTTCCTTCGAAGATTAGGTTTGTTTTTTCTTTATCTTTTGCCGTAGCAAACAACTTGTCCTGAACCTTTATATCGTTTGAGGTTACCATAAGAGTTCCTTCTAGCTTAGTGCATAATTGGCATTCTATTTTTGCACCATTGCATACATAATTTTCAGCCATTATTTTTTGTTCTTATATTAAAATTCATTTTTCGCACATAACCCCTTCCGTTTATTAATTCCATAGCAAAATCAGCTGTTTTGACATAGCCACTACTTAAATCTAGTACTATATATTGCTTATAGTTAGATAAAAACACAGGATCAATGCCTATAGTAAAATAGCTGAGATACAAACGAATTCTAGCATTAGCCTTTTCTGAAAGGTCTTGCATTTTACCTTCTATAGTTATGTGTTTCTCTTGTTTTTCTTTGTCTTCTTTTATCTCCATAACTTTTTCTTCAAAAATTACAGAAAGACAGTCGATACTATTTCTTATTTTTCGAAGTCTTGGTTTGTCTTTCTCACTTAAGGTTTGGTATCCATTAAAAAGTAATCCAAATAGTTTTACCTGTTTTAATTCCTCTAAAAAAAGGGATTTATCTTTCATTCTTGCATCAATCCCATTGATATATCCTTGAGATTGCTTACCCTTATGTGTTTTTAATAATTTTCCTTTTAGAGCTTTCCATTTTATTATAATATCATCATAATTAACAGCGGTTATGAATCCTTTTTCACTAACGGTTAATTCCAACTGTTCTGTTATTGCTGCTAGAGATTCTAGTAATTTTCCTTGTTGTGTTATGGTTTCGTCTACGGTATACATCCCTTTTATTAGTTGACAATCAAATAAATATTCATCTCCTGTTACTCTGTATCGTAATCTAACTAATAAATCTTGGGTATAAGTGTTTTTTATGACCCTATCATTCAAATGCGTTTCTTCATCTATCACCACACTGTATGCCACAGAATCCTTGGTTTTTTTGTAAATCAAAGCAGGGACATAGTGAGATACAAACTTAGCGTTAAAAAACATAGGCTCGAGAGGTGTTTAAAACATAAACTGTATTAATTTCTGTCTTTAATGGAACAATAGAACTAACCTTTTCTTTATTTCGATAAGAAGAAAGTGTGTCTTTCGATAGTTGCATATTATTTACCCTTTACTTACTTTAACATCTGATCCTCCCTTAAGTGTCGCTTTACCAGCTCCTTCTATTTTCATATCCCCATTGCTAGCAATTATCTCTGCTTCTGATGATTTAATACTTAAATTAGATTGAATATCTAGTGTTTTATTGCCTTCTACCGTTTCAGAAGATTCTGAGGAATGTACCTCATATGCTTGTTTTACAATAGTGTTCATGTTATTACCAACCCCTATTTCTAGGTTTTCTTTAATTTGTGTGTCCATATTTTTAGCGTGGTGGGTAATGGTCTGAGTGGCTTTAAAATTGATGTTTTTTGCTTCTATATCGATTGTTTCTGGAGCACTAATTTTTATATTCTTATTAACCGTATCTAAAAATACTATGTTTTTATTTCTATCTGTTACTGTTATGCTTTCCTGCTGAGGAGTATCATTAAACTCTATCAGATGTCCGCTACCAGTAGAAATTGTTTTGAAGTAGTTGTTTTCTTTTCCTCCCATTCCTGTTTTTCCATTAAATAAACTACCTAAAACGAAGGGCCTATTAGGATCGTTATATCGAAACGATACCATTACTAAATCGTTTTTTTCGGGAACAAATACAAAACCTCTATTCTGTGCTTGATGTGTTCCACTACCAGCACTAGGGCTCATAACACGTATCCAAGAAGTAGTATTGTTATGGTTTTGCCACTGAAACTGTACTTTTACGCGTCCTTTTTTATCGGGGTCATCATGGCTTACGACCGTGGCGATCTGAGGCAATGCATTAGGCAGAGTGATTTTTGGTTCTGGTAATGTTTCTATTCCAGATGCTAGGGCTGTAAAAGAGTTTTTATATTTCTTGGATCCTGTAGCCTCGTGAGTGATCTCAGTAATGATAAATTCTCCGTAGCTTTTTACCTCATAGGCTCCATTTTTGCGCATACCAGCACTTGCCTTGAGTATGGTTCCTATGGTAAGTCCTTGCTTCCTACTAGTTCCTTTTAAGACACTGCCTTCTACTGCCACGGCTGCTTGTTTCTTTACTAGGTATTTGTCTACCTGACTTCTGTCGTGTACGCGGGTGGTAAAAAAACGTTTGGGTTTTATCTTAAATATAGATTTAGCTACTTCAAAGGCTTGCGCACTGAATTCATTTAATCCTGCTACCCATCCTTTTTCTTTCATTTCAATTTTTTGATCTATCAAAGAATTGTAGGTAAAATGACTGTGGTTATTGGCTGTTGCTTGTACATTTATGTTTATGCTGTCCATATCTTTACCATACTCTATAGAAACGGGTTCTCCTCGTCTTGGTTTGCCAAACATCAAAAAAACTCCGTCGTAGTATAGCCATTCGTTATATTCCTTAGCTAGTCTCTGAATATATTGGAAATGGCTTTCTTGGTACTGTGATTGATAGGGAATAATTGCTTTATAAACGGGATCTACTGTTGCTTCTACTCCCGCTTCTTTACAAAGCTCATTTACTATTGATTTTAAGCTCCTGTCTGTCCAAGATTGCATATGGTCACCTCCTTCTAATAAAATCGTTTTGGAATGTCCGCTAAGAACTATTTTTCCATCAAATCCATCCGAATGACATACTTCTACATTGGTAATGATTCCTAGAAAGTCTATTTCTTTAAAGGTTATAACGACTACTTTACCCAAAAGAAATTGAGAGGCATCCATGGTATGTGTTCCTCGTGCTTCGATACTATCGAAATCTACTAATATCTCGAAGCTGTGGTGTTCGTTTATGGATTGTTTTAGAATGATTTTCTCAAAGGTGTGTACAAATTTACCGTCTATACTAAGAATCGTTTTTGGCTCTAAGCTCATTGTTTTTTGTTTTTTTATGTTACTACTTAACTGCTAAGGGGTAAGGAGCAAGTCTGGACACTTTATAGAACTTGCTCCTTGTAATTAACACACTACTACTACTTGTTATTTTAGATTATGCTTTTGGCCATCTATTATCGATAGCTGCATTACCTAGTGTCATTTCTTCTGCTGATACAGTAAAGTTAATGGTCATTGGGGTATCTCCATTAACATCTAGTACCTCTTTATAGTAAACGATATAGGCGTTTTTAAAAACAAGTTCTTTCATTTTAGCATCCTCTTCTGATTTTTTAAAGGTTACTTTGCCTTCTACAGACTTAAATTGACTGTTTAGCATCGCTTCTACTACAGAGGAGTCTGCTGTGGATTCTATCGTGATATTAACTCTGCCTCCGTAAATGTTGGAGGTTATCTTCCCTTTTTTGTCGGTATCTCTACTAAATGCGTATTCTGTATGTAATACGTCGAATGATTTTCCTCCTAATTCTAATGATGCTCTAAATGATCCCATTTTTGTTTATTTTTTATAATTATTATTAAATATGTTTTAGTGGTATCTTCATTATGGGTTACTAGTATTCATAATTTAGTGTACCGTTTTTAAAGATTTTTTAATCTTTGTCTTTACCAATGCTACTGTTAAACGGGAATCTCTTTTTTCAGAGATCACAAAGCCTTTTTAAAGACTTTGGGAGTTGACAGTTTTTGTTTTGAAAAAGAAAAAGATTTGCTTGTCTTTTCTGGTAATAAAAGTATAGGTTCTAAATAACCTCGAATTTCTTTTTTTTACTTTTTTTCAAAAAAAACACATAAACCCTTTATTGTGAATGTTTTAAAAAAATTATCTTCTTTTTTACTTTTTCAAAAAAGGGCATTTTTCTAGGGGTTTTCCCCCTGTTTTTGTAATCAAATCGCTGTATTTCAGTTGTTTGCTGTTTTCAGAATATAAATACTTGAAAACCAGTGTTTTGTTGTTTTTGGTTGTTTTTTTAGAGAAGAGGAAAGCTCTATTTTAAAAAAAACCGTTAGCTAAAGGAATCCTCCCTTTATTTTTTGCTCTTTTTTATGTTAAGTTTACAAAGGGTTGTTATAGGGGTTTGAAGCCCATCCGTAGGAATATGTAAGCCAAGATTTAAAAACTAATATTGTTGAAAAAAAAAGAGCCGTCAACAAAGAACAACTCAAAGAAAACATCAGCGATTTTATGAATAAAAAGAAAGCAAACAAACCCCAAGTAATAAAATATTTCCGTCATAAGTGCGCCAGATATGCTATGTAGAGATTGTATACAAACTAATTTACCTAACGATTAATACCATTTTTCTTATGAATTTACTGTAAAAGAAAATGCCTTATTTTTTAATATATGCGATAGAGAAAAATCAAGCATAGCAGCGCTACGGTTTATTTTTATCTGGAAGCAGATAGGAAAAAAGAATATTTTATTGCAGTAAATTCATAAGAAAAATGGTATAATAACCTAATTTGAAATCAATTAGGTTATAAGCTTTTATAAATAATAGTTAGTGAAATTGTGTATATTTCGTTTTGCCGATTATACAACCATCGAAATAATGGGGTCAACTTGCTCCAGAATCATCAACAGATGATACTAAAAAGAATGAGCCTATTTTGCTTTGTTATTTCTTTTTTTAGGGGTCAGTATGCGTCAGAACGTCTGATAGTTTTTGACTCTTTGTTTGATGCAGGAAGGGGGGGCAGCTTGCACCAGTATATCCATATACAAAACAAGTTATATAAAAATTTTCAAAGCTATTTTAAGATTGCCTTTTTTTATTGGTAAGAGGGTATAGGACTTGGGTTATAAACCTGCTAGGATAATTTTGATCATCATCAAAACCCAACTCAATATCTCCGCCTTTTTCAGGCACATAAGCACTGCCAAAGAGATAATCCCATAAGCTTAACGTAATGCCATAATTAACACCGTATGGATACTTAGCTGGTAATTTTTTTGCGTGATGCCAAAGGTGCATTTTTGGATTATTTACGACATACTTCAATATTCCATAGTCCCAGTTTAGATTGGCGTGGTTAAGATGTCCTATTAGTATTGTAAACATATGAAC
>CAVYIL010000103.1:0-10343 GCA_963768325.1 uncultured Flavobacteriaceae bacterium
ATTAAATACAAAAATGCCGCTAATTATAGCGGCATTTTCTTTTATAATAAATATGGTATAACTATAAAATTAGTTATTTTCTGTAGCAGGTATAGGAAATTGAACCCAAACATTATCCGGTTCTACACCATCAGGTTTTTCTGTAGAAGGAGCTTCTCCTTTTCGATCTATAGGTAACTCAGCTAATTTATCAAAACGTCTCATATCAATCCATCTATGACCTTCTCCATATAAAGAATATCTTCTTTGAAATACTATTTCGTTTAATAATTCAGTAGCACTAGTACCTCCAACATAAGCAGGTATCCCAGCAGCAGTTCTGATTAAATTAATAGCATTTACAGCTTCAGTTGGATTACTAATATGATTCCCTTCAGCATATAAAAGAATTAACTCTTCATTTCTAATAATAGAAATTGGATCTACATCAGATTTGTACACCATAAAATCATAATCACCAGTAAGACCATCGAAAGTAATAGTTTTCTCTCTTTTAGCAGCTTTTGATAATCTGTTGTCATTGGTAATCGCATCAGTTAAATAACTAGGATGTGCTACTCTAACCCCAGCATCTGTAGAGTTCAGGGTAAAAAATAAAGGATTCCTTTGGTCTCCACCATCAGAAGAAAAAACATAATTAACTCCATTTTTTAAGTCTTTCTCGCTACTAGATAGTTTAAGAAATGAATCTTTTAGATAATTCAGTATAGAAGAATTATCACCTTGATAGGCAGCTACTCTAGCAGAAATAGCCTTGTTAAATTGGAGGAATGTTTCAGGGGTATTAAAGTTTTCAAACCCTGATGAAAGGTTGACAGGAAATTTTGCTCCTGCTTTACTTAAATCGTTAGCACCAGAATTTAATAAATCCTGTATTGCTTTTAAGGATTCTGTATAGTTTAAAAAAGAACCTAGTTTTTTAGGATCACTTACATCAACTCGTATACCGCCTTTATAAGTTAAATTTAGATTAAGAAGTAGTTCATAAGCCTGAATAGTTTTACCAAACCCTGTTAACCCATTTTTTTCTTGATCTGTATAAGCAGGGGTAGTGTTTTCTATTGCTTTTATAAGAACATTAGTTCCTTTAACCGTGCCATAACGAGCTTCCCAAGGTGCAGTTGTATAAAAAGTGTTATTATCTAAAACAGCCTTATTTTTACCAAGTAAATCCGAAGTATATCTAGGGTCAGAACTAGAGAAACGATAATACTCACGCCCAATAACTCCTATGTCATCATAATAAGTGCCCAATCGAATTCTCATATCAGATAAAATACCACCTATTAAATCCTGTATATCATCTTTATTGCTATTTTCAGTTATATTATCTAATGAGGGACCGTTTAAATTTCCGACTTCATCAATAGTACAAGAAGTAAGCCCTATCGATCCTAAAGCAATAACACTTACTATTTTATATATCTTTTTCATAATTATTATTTTTCTCTATTATAAACTTACAGACAAGTGAAACATATATCTTTTAGAAGAAGGAAAAGGGGTTACTTCTACACCAGTAGATATTCCATTCGATCCAAAGTTAGAAACTTCAGGATCATAACTATTGTAGTCAAAAATATTAACTAAATTAGTTCCAGAAAATCCAATTTTAGCAGATTCTATTACTTTACCAAACCATTGTTTTAAGTTTTTACTAGGTACATTAAAATACAATCCAACTTCTCGTAACCTAAGATAAGAAGCATCTTGTACAAACGGTTTTGCAGATTCTCCAACTTGACTACTTCTGTAATCACCATTGCTTAACTTACCAGCAGGGTCTAAATTAGTATCATCATAATCATGACTTGTACCATTTAAATCATTTAACAAAGTAGTAAGGTTAATATTATCGCCACCTTGTTTCCAATGGAACAAAAATGATAAATCAAAGTTCTTATATTTTAAGCTATTTTGAAAAGACATTTGAAAATCAGCTTCGGCATTACCATGTACAATTAACCCATTAGGAGAAACCCCTACAATCTGTGTAGCGCTTTTACCTTCCTCTAGTCTAAAAGTTCCAAAAGTTGCTCCAAATGCACCAGTATTGTATGCAGGAACATTTAATTTAGTTATTTTAGACTTGTTTTTGAAAAAAGTAATAGTACTTGCCCACTCAAAATTATCATTACTAAAGGGTAAGGTATTTAATGTTATTTCAACACCATTATTTTCTAGATTACCAGCATTTACAACCTTTGATGTAAAACCAGTAGAGGGCTCAATCGAGGATTTAATAATCAAATCATCTACTGTTTTTTTGTAGTAAGTGAATTGTAAACCTATTCTTCTCTCTAAAAAGCTTAAATCCGTACCAATTTCTAATTCTTTTTGTCTCTCTGGCTCAATCTCGGTATTTCCTAATTGCCCATGTAATGTTATACCACTTAATTTATCAATAGCGGTATTTGTATATATTGTAGACTTAGCGCCAAAAAAAGCAAAGTTTCCAGCCTCTCCATACGCTGCTCTTAATTTTAATTCATTGATAGATTCTAATTTCCAAAAACTAAATTTGGTAACATTTATAGCTAGTGAAGCCTTAGGGTAATAAAATAATTGATTAGCATCTACATTATTAGAAGACTTATCCCCTCTTACTCCAATAGTACCAATTAATTTGTCCTGAAAATTAACTTCTTCTTGAATAAAAAAGCCCATATCTTCTTGCTTAAGCCTATCTTGTTTTACTTTTCGTGATCTTGATAAATCTAAGTTCGTTTGACCAGAAACGAGACCTGTAGTAGTTATTAATATTGTATTTTTATCAAATTTTTCTCTGGTTAAACCTGCTTGAGTTCTAAAATTAAGATTACTATCTGTAAAATAATTATGTATTAAAAATCCGGAATAATTAGAGTTAGTATTGATAGTAGTTCCTTGAGCAGACACTCCGCCTACGCCTCCGTTACTAGATTTTTCAAACTGTATAGTTTTAGGAAATTGAACATTAGTTTTAAATGAATACGTATCTATACCCGCTCTTAAAGTTGCTTTTAAATTAGAGTGGTCACTTCTGTATAGAGTAATATCTAAATTTCCACCAGTAATAAATCTGCTGTTTCTCTCGTTGTTTGTCATCAAATCTCTAGTCTGAAGCACGTTAGAAGAACCTTTAGGGTTGTCTGGATAAACTCCAGCTTCATTAGGAAATAAGTCTAACCAAGGAGTAGTAGATGTTAAAGCCACACCAATAGTTGTACCTGAGTTATCATTATTAAAAAAACCTCTATCAGAAGATGAATTAATATAATTATTACTAATTCCTAGTTTGATGTTATCATTGAATTTATGGTCAATGTTTAATCGTATAGAATACTTTTCGTATCCAGTTCTTTTTACTATTCCATCCTCATTTTGATGAGAAATTCCAGCAAAAAAAGTAGTTTTTTCTCCACCACCGCTAGCGTTTAGATTCGTTTTAGAAATAAAACCTTTTTCGCCAAATATTTCTTTTTCATAATCCACTAATCTACCAGCATTTCTCGCACTAATAAAGTTTTGTAAATCTGAATCATTAAAGCTACCAGAGTCTGCTATTCTTTTTTCAGTATAATTACGTTGCCCCAATAATTTAATAGCTTGTGTAAAACCATTAGATTGAGATATGTTTATTTTAGTTTTTCCGCTCTTACCTCTCTTTGTAGTGATTAAAACAACACCTGCTGCTGCTCTTGATCCATAAATAGCGGCTGCAGAAGCTCCTTTTAATATTTCAATATTAGCGATATCATCTGGGTTTATATCAGCAATCCTGTTAGTAGGATTGTCCTGACTAGCTGTGCTTCCACCACTAGAAGCTCCAGAAACATCATTTAGACCAGCTGCTGAAATACTACTATTATCAATATAGACTCCATCAACAATATATAACGGTTGCGTATTTCCTGCTATAGAAGTAATCCCCCTTAGTTTTATAGACATACCACCACCTGGAGCTCCAGAGTTAGAACTTACTACTGCACCAGCAAATTTACCGTATAGAGCACCGTCTATTGTTGGTGGAGGTGTAGACCCTACTAGTTTTTCTGATGAAATAGATGCTACAGCATTAGCGGCATTACTTCTTTTTACAGAAGTTGCCAATCCTGTAACAACCACTTCCTCAAGTGATTCGGTAGATTCTTTTACTTCAATTGTTAACTCTTCTACTTTCTTTACTGAAACCTTTTCTGTAGAAAAACCTAAAGCAAAAACTTTTAATGTTACAGGTAATTTGGCTACTTTAATAGAAAAATTACCATCAATATCACTTACAGTTCCATTATTTGTTCCATCTTCTACAATATTCATAAAGGCAGCACTTTCTCCTGTTTTTTTGATGACCACGACCCCAGTAATGGTTTCTTGAGCTAGTAATAGCAAAGGAGAAAAAAGTAATAAAAATAGCAATCTCCCTTTACTATATTTTGTTGTTTGTTTCATGATTATTTATTTAAATATTCGCCAAACTTATTAAAAACATTTTCATAATTATGTATAATTAGAGCTATATTTATGTGTTTTTGTTGGTTTTAACACATTGTCATTAATTACTGTATAATTATTTCTAATATTAATAAATGACATTCAGGTCGTTACGTTTATATGGTTTAAAATTGACATTACTCCAACTTAAAAAAAATATTTATCGTAAAACTTCTTATTTTTGCAAGCTTAATATAAAGCTACTATGTATAGAAGTCATTCATGCGGCGAATTACGCGCCTCGGATATAGGTAAAGAAATCACTTTAGCAGGTTGGGTACAAAAGTCTAGAGATAAAGGTTTTATGATTTGGGTAGACCTAAGAGACCGTTATGGTATTACTCAATTAATATTTGATGAAGAACGTACTCCTAAAGAGGTCATAGAAAAGGCTAAAACACTAGGTAGGGAATTTGTTGTGCAAATTAAAGGAGTTGTTATAGAACGAGAGTCTAAGAATGACAATATAACTACTGGTGATATTGAGATTTTAGTAAAAGAGTTAGAAATTCTTAATAAATCTTTAGTCCCTCCTTTTACTATTGAGGATGAGACTGATGGAGGAGAAGACATCAGGATGAAATATAGGTATCTTGATATTAGACGTAATCCTGTAAAAAATAACTTGATGTTTAGACATCAAGTAGCCATGAAAGTAAGGAATTATTTGTCTGATAAGGGGTTTGTAGAGATAGAAACACCTTATCTTATAAAATCTACCCCAGAAGGAGCTCGTGATTTTGTAGTCCCTTCACGTATGAATGAAGGTCAATTCTATGCTTTACCACAATCACCACAAACTTTTAAACAACTACTTATGGTTGGTGGTATGGATAAGTATTTTCAGATTGTAAAATGTTTTAGAGATGAGGATTTACGAGCAGATAGACAACCAGAATTCACGCAAATAGATTGCGAAATGGCTTTCATTGAACAAGAAGATATATTGAATGTCTTCGAAGGGCTTACTCGTCATTTACTACAAGATATAAAGGGGGTAACAATTGATAGTTTTCCTCGTATGACTTATGATGAAGCTATGCAAACATATGGTAATGACAAACCAGATGTTCGATTTGATATGAAATTTGGAGAACTAAACGAAGTTGCTAAACATAAGGATTTTAAAGTGTTTAACGATGCTGAATTAGTTGTTGGTATTGCCGTTCCCAATGGAGCATCATATACAAGAAAAGAAATAGATAAACTTATAGATTGGGTTAGACGCCCTCAAGTAGGTGCTTTAGGGATGGTTTATGTGCGATGTAATGAAGATGGAACATTTAAATCGTCTGTTGATAAATTTTATAATCAAGATGATTTGGCTAAATGGGCTGATAAAACTGGTGCAAAATCAGGTGATTTAATTTGTGTTTTATCTGGAGACACTAATAAAGTTAGACCTCAACTTAGTGCCTTACGAATGGAATTAGCCGAGCGATTAGGGTTAAGAAATCCAGAAATATTTGCGCCATTATGGGTTGTAGATTTTCCATTATTAGAATGGGATGAGGATACAAAAAGATACCACGCTATGCACCATCCGTTTACTTCCCCAAAACCTGAAGATATTAAATTATTAGATACTAATCCTAGTGCAGTTCGGGCTAATGCTTACGATTTGGTATTAAATGGGAATGAAATAGGAGGAGGGTCAATCCGTATCCATGATAAAGAAACCCAAGCACTAATGTTTAGCCATCTCGGTTTTACACCTGAAGAAGCAAAGGCTCAGTTTGGTTTTTTAATGGATGCTTTTCAGTATGGGGCACCTCCACACGGTGGAATAGCATTTGGTTTTGATAGATTAGTAGCTATATTAGGAGGTCAAGAAACGATTAGGGATTTTATTGCTTTTCCAAAAAACAATAGTGGTCGTGATGTTATGATAGATACTCCTTCAGATATAGATATAACCCAACTCAAGGAATTAAATATTAAATTAGATATATAAATTGTTAATCCCGCGAAGAGCGGGATTTTTTATTGAAGTGGCTTAAACTTTTTTAATAACCTAATAGGGTCAATAATATTTGTTTTTAAAAAGAATACTTTTGTAAACATAATTACAGAAGTCTCTAATATAAAATATAGTTATATGACTTAAAAGGATTTAGAAATAATAGAAATTGTTTAACTTAATGTGTATATCAAAATCAATCTATGATTTCTCAAAAAAGAACAAAGCTCTATAGATTATTAATTTGGCGGTATCGTCATATTTCTAATAAGAATTTTGTACTTATTCTTAGTATTCTTGTAGGTTTTTTAGCAGGATTAGTTTCTTTATTGTTGAAAAACATTACCCACTTAATCCAGTTAGTATTAGAGAGTGATATCATTTCTTGGCAAACTTCTTTATATTTTGTTACTCCTGTAATTGGTCTATTGATTGTTTATGTGTTCACTAAATTTATATTTAAGAAAAATATACAATCTGCAATTCCATTAATTTTATATTCTTTATCCAAAAGAAATGGAATTATTGATGGTATACAAGCATACATAGGCTCACATAAATATTCTGGGGATTAGGCAAAAAGTTTTTCCATTCTAAAGAGAAAAAATTTCACATCAACTACCCCTCTTAAGTTTGCTCTAAACAACTTTATCTTGGAGTTAAAAGATTCTGCATTTGCATTTGTATGTCTTTTTATAAAGAAATTCAAAATAGTTTCTAAGTGATAATTTAAACTGTTAACCACGGTATTAAAGACTGTCATATTTAGAAGCTTTGTTTTTTGCATCCAGTTTATTATTTTTTCTTTTGCTATTTCTCTAGAGGTTTCTTCATATATGTTTCTAAACTCAAGGGTGTGCTTGTATGCCTGATATAAAAGGGGATACTTCTTAAATAATAATTCAGCTCTTATCTTTTGGTTTTCTGTCCATTGGTTAGGTTTTTTAGCAATAATATAACGGCTTCTTGCTAATAATTGCTTGGGAGAATCCTCATTATCAAAACTAAATGGAATGTATTTTAACCCTTGTTCTTTTGCAATTTTGATTGCTTGATTCTCTTTTTCTATTTCCTCCCACCTGTATTTTATTCTTAAATGTTGCAGGGCTTCCATTATTAGTTTTACAACGTGGAAACGATCTGTAACCAAGTAACATTCAGGGAAACACATTTTTGAAGCCAATTGCATATTGTTTGCCATATCAAGGGTTATTTCCTTTACCAATTTTCTTTTATCTAATGGAATTTTGTTTAAAACACCAATAATATCTTGACTTTTTGTGCCCTTTATAGAGGCTACTAATGTTTTTTTCTTTCCTCTTCCATTTTTGTTGGTGACAAAGGTATAGAGTTCTCCTTTAGACAGACTCACTTCGTCGATGCTTAAATGTTCTCCAATGTTTTCAGGATAAATTAAATAATCTTCGGAGTGACTTAACTGTTCCCAGTCTTTAAAACCACTGATTTTTTTCTTATAATGGCGTTGCAACAAATTGGCTTTAACACCGTAATAACTAGATATTTTACTTATTGTATCTTCTCAAGTCTCTACCTGTATCTTTTAAAAAATCTGAAAGTTCAATGGTTAATTTTGAACCCTCAGCTATAATAGAATAATCACTTTTTACTTCTTTTGATTTGTCGACCTTATTACGCCACCTTCGCCTTCTTATACATAAATAAACTGCTTTACCTCTTATGGGAAAGTCTTGTATTTGTTTCCTGTCATAAAAACCTTTGGACTCATATTCAAAAGACCTATATTCTTTGGGGATTATGTTTTTCTCATCTAAATAGATATAAAAACAGTCTTGCTTAGTTTGTAAATTGCCCAATTCTTTAAAATCAACAATATCAAAATGAGTTAATAGTCCTTCTGGCAAAATTGAAGAAATTATTGAAAAATTCATTCCATTTTTTATGCAAACTTAAGGATTCTCCCCAACTTTTTTATGTGACCCCATACATACCACTTATTTTAGCCCCAATAACAGTTGGTTTCGGTGGGTCAGTTGGGCTTTTAGGTCCAGCAATAGGTTCTGGGGCAGCTTTAAGTTCAAATATTAGTACTCTTTTTCATGTTAATAATAAAACAAGAATTTTATTGATAGGTTGTGCAGCAGCAGGTGCTATTTCTGCGGTATTTAAATCTCCGTTGGCAGGGTTGGTGTTTGCAGTAGAAGTATTTAGTCTAGATCTTACATTAACCTCTTTGTTGCCTTTACTATTCGCTTCGGTATCATCTATAATTACATCGTATTTTTTTTTAGGAGATGAGGTGTTGTTTAGATTTGATGTTTCAGAAAAATTCAATATCAATGATCTCCCTTTCTATGTTATTTTAGGAATAGGTACAGCATTTGCATCGATTTATTTTACCAAAATGTATTTTGGGATACTTTATTTTTTTAAAAAATTTACTAAAAAAATATATAGGCTATTGATTGGGGGTGTTGCTATCGGTATTATGCTGTATTTTATCCCTCCATTATACGGGGAAGGGCTTGGCTTTATAAACAGTTTACTTCATGGGAGGCATCTTACCGCTTTAGGTAAAACCCCTTTTGATGCATATACCAGTAATATTTGGATAGTTATTGCCTTATTAATCGGAATCACAGTTTTTAAAGCTATAGCAATGACAACTACATTTGCAGCTGGTGGGTCAGGTGGTGTTTTCGTTCCTACAATGGTTATGGGTAGTGCTTTGGGCAATGTCGTAGCTAAAATAATAAACAATCTCGGTTTAAACTTTCAAGTATCAGAAGCTAATTTTACTTTACTAGGAATGGCGGGTTTAATCGCAGGAGTTTTACACGCACCATTGACTTCTATTTTTCTAATAGCAGAAATCACATCAACCTATGAATTATTTATACCATTAATGATAACAACGGCTATTTCATTTACAATTTCTAAAAATAGGTTAGAACATAATATCTATACTCGTGAGTTGGCAAAACAAGGTCATTTATTAACTCATGACAAAGACCAGACTGTTTTAACATTAATGAATTTAGAAAACCTTATTGAAACTAATTTTATAACAGTTCAACCAGAGAATACTTTAAAGCAATTATTAAGTGAAGCTGTTGCTAAATCGAATAGAAACTTATTTCCTGTTATTGATGAATTTAGCGTATTGATAGGGATAGTTTCATTAGATGATATTAGAGATATTATGTTTGATCATACTTTATACCATCGCACTACGGTCGATATGTTAATGGGTTCTGTCTCAATTGTAATAGTGTATGAGGAAGATGATGTAAAAACAGCTATGCGAAAGTTTCAGGATACTGGTGTTTGGAATCTACCAGTTATTAAAAATGGTAAATATGTTGGTTTTATTTCTAAATCTAAACTTCTTACAGCTTATCGAAGAAAGTTGATTAATTTTACGCGATAATTTAATTCTTTAAAAATGAAATATAGTATTCGAGTTTTGTTTTTTGCTATAATTATTATGATAAGCATTGGTTACTATTTCAAAAACACGGGAGATTCTCTCACAGGAGACAGATGGGTAGGTTTAGGGGTGTTAGTTACTTCGTTTATTTTAATGCCTCTTTTTATTTATCAAAGATGGAGTAATAAAGACATAAAAGATTATATGCTTACCGAGAATAATATAAAAAAAATGAATAGTTTTTATCGAAAAAAAAGATAAATAGGTATTTATTTTTTATGAAATAATTGCATTTTGATATTGATTTATAATAAATTTAACTTTATCTTTAGAATACTTAATCATTATTTATCATTACAATGAAAGGAATAGTAAAATTTTTTAATGAATCAAAAGGTTTCGGATTTATCACCAATATCGAAACAGGAAAAGACATCTTTGTACATGCATCTGGGTTAGGAGGAAAAGTACTTAGCCAAGGCGACAAAGTAGAGTATCAAG
>CAVYIL010000104.1:0-7487 GCA_963768325.1 uncultured Flavobacteriaceae bacterium
CCAATTTTTCTCTATCGCATATCTAAAAAAATAAGACATTCTATTTTACAGTAAATTCATAAGGAAAATGGTTTAATAGAGAAAAGTATTAATTTCCCGAAAAAGCAGCTTTGCGTTTTTCTAAAAAAGCTGTAGTGCCTTCTTTAAAATCGCCAGTACCAAAACAGCTACCAAACTGTTCTATTTCAGTTTTGAAACCATCTACACCATTCTCATAAACAGCATTTACAGCTTTAATAGCAGCACGGATAGCCACAGAAGAGTTTTTCATGATTTTATTTGCTAATTTTTCGGCAAGTGTTTGCAGCTCATCTAAAGTAGTTACGTGATTAACTAACCCATATTGCAACGCTTGATTAGCATCAATCATTCCAGCAGTCATAATCATTTCCATAGCCCTGCCCTTACCGATCAATTGAGGTAATCGTTGTGTGCCTCCATAGCCAGGAATTACACCAAGGGAAACCTCTGGTAATCCCATTTTGGCATTGTCACTGGCAATTCTGAAATGAGCGGCCATAGCCAATTCTAAACCACCACCCAAAGCAAACCCATTGATAGCAGCAATTACAGGCGTAGACAAGTTGGCGACAAAATCAAATAATATTTCTTGACCTTTTGCAGCAAGGAGACTTCCTTCTTTAACCGAAAAACCCGAAAACTCTTGGATATCCGCACCAGCAACAAATGCTTTTTCTCCACTGCCAGTAAGTATAATCACTTTAGTTAAAGAATCTAGATCAGCGATTTTAAAAGCAGTATGTAACTCCTCTATTGTTTCTTTGTTTAATGCATTTAATTTAGTCGGACGATTAATGGTGATAGTCGTAATTCCGTTGTTCTGAGATGAGATAATGTTTGTGTACATTGTAGAATTATTTTTTTATCCTTTTAACACTAAGAATATTATTTATTTTTAATTTTATATTTATAAAGACCTATTCCCTAAAGAAAAGGTAAAAATCAGTAATTTATTTTTTAGGAAATTTAACAATAAATACAGTGCCTTTTCCTTCTTCAGAAACAAAGGTAATATTTCCATTATAGGTTTCCACTATATTTTTTACCATTCCTAGACCGAGACCCATTCCACTCGTTTTAGTAGTAAATTTAGGTTCAAATATTTTCTTTTGATTTTTCTCAGCTATTCCCAAACCATTATCTGAAACCGAAATTATCACATTATCTTTTTCTGTAAAAACCTTAACGATTATCTTAGGGATTCGATTTTCCGGAATTGCCTGAATACCATTTTTTACTAAATTGGTAACCACTCGTATTAGTTGCGTTCTATCAAACTCTGCAATGATTTTAATTTTTTCTGAAGGAAAAACAATGTAGTCCTCTGTAAAGATGTCCAATGCTAATCCTACTACCTTTACTACATCTAGAATTTCACTTTTTTGAGCGGGCATTTGCGCAAAATTAGAGAAAGCTGAAGCTATTGAACTCATTGTATCAATCTGCTGGATTAGTGTATCGCTATATTCTTTTACTTTTATATGAATATTAGGGTCTTGTGGATTAAATTTTCGCTGAAAACTCTGAACCGTTAACCGCATTGGTGTTAATGGGTTTTTGATTTCATGAGCAACTTGCTTTGCCATTTCTCTCCAAGCAGCTTCTCGTTCACTCTTAGCCAACATAGCAGCACTCTGCTCTAATTCATCAATCATGCTATTATATGCGTTTACTAATGAATAAATCTCTTCACTTGTGTTTGCGATTTCTATTCGCTTATTACGCTTATCCAAACGGGTTTGGTCTATTGTTTGTGATATTGTTTTTATCGACCGGGTAATGTATTTAGACAGAAAATAAGCTAATACTATAGCTATAAATAGCATTAGAATGTATACCTGACCAAGCCGCTTAAGAAACTCTAGAAGTTCTTTCGTAATTAGTCTATTATCCTCTAGGTATGGTAGGTTTAGAATGGCTAACGGTTTAGATTTACTATCCGTGATATAGGTGTATGACGAAAGGGTTTTTTCGTTGTTTTCTTCAGATTTGACTAAATACCTTTTTTTGTAATTAGATGCCAACATATCTAATATGACAGGATTTAGTGAGACCGTGTCATTTTTTTTAATGAAGGTGCCTTGAGAATTGATTAAAAGTTTACCGGAAAGACTATAAATGTTGATCGGTAACGAATGTTCTTCTGATATTTGATATATACGGTTTTTTTCTCTGAAAATCAGGGTTATATTTTTTTCGATTACAGGGTAAGTTGTACTTTTTAGGACATTATTAATGGTAATTCTTATTTGTTCTTCTTTTCTTTCTAGTCGATCTTGGTGATAATCTTCAGCTTCTTCTTTATAATGAAAAATAGTAACAGTAGCAATTAATATAGAGGCTAGTAGAACTAACAACGTCATAGAAACAAAAATCCGTAATCGAAGAGAGGGTTTAAAAAGCTTCATACATGCATTTGAAGTGATAAAGATAACAAATATCGCATCATTATTTGATCGTCATAATTTTACTTAGAAAGATACACTTCTTCAAAAAAGAATGTTTTTTAGAGCAATACCATTTTCCTCATGAATTTGAATTTTATTAAATTTACCCAACTTTTTTAATATGGAAAATACTGTTTTGCTATCCGTCCAAAATTTAAATATCACTTTTTCATCTGGAGGAAAAGCAAATAAAATTTTACAGAATATATCATTTGATATTCATACTAATGAAATATTGGGGATGGTTGGCGAATCAGGTAGTGGTAAGTCAATTACTGCTTTAGCTATTTTGGGTTTATTACCACAAAAGAAATCTTTAATCACAGAGGGTAATATTATTTATAAGGGCAATACCCTTTTTAATACACAAGAATCCTTAATTAGATCCTTAAGAGGAAATGAAATAGCGATGATTTTTCAAGAGCCAATGAGTTCTCTGAATCCTTCTATGAAGTGCGGTAAACAAGTTTTAGAAACGATACTTCAGCATACTAAATTGTCAAAATTTAATGCTAAAGAAAAAGTGCTCTCTCTTTTTGAAAAAGTAAAATTAGCCGATCCCCTTAGGGCGTATAATTCATACCCTCATCAATTAAGTGGCGGACAGAAGCAGCGTATTATGATTGCTATGGCGATAGCGTGTAACCCAAAACTTTTGATTGCAGATGAGCCAACAACAGCACTAGATGTAACTGTGCAAAAAGATATTATCAATTTGCTAAAGGATTTACAACAAGAGTACAAAATGAGTATTTTGTTTATTTCTCATGACTTATCTCTTGTTTCTGAAATCTCTGACCATGTAATTGTTATGTATCAAGGAAAAGCAATAGAATATGGGTCTTCAGAACAAATTTTTCATAAACCTGTAAACCATTATACAAAAGCATTAACAGGAGCCAAACCTTCTTTAGACGTAAGATTTAAAAGACTTCCTACGATTTCAGATTTTGTCGAAAATTCTACAGAAAATAGAGAAGTTATCACAAGTGAACAACGCAAGAGAAATCATGAAAGGCTGTACAAACAAGCTCCATTACTAGAGGTGATTAATGTGGACAAAGTCTACTTTTCTAAAGTTGGGTTGTTTAGAAAAAAAGCATTTAAAGCTGTTGACGGAGTGAGTTTTAAACTATACGAAGGTGAAACATTAGGTCTTGTTGGCGAATCGGGTTGCGGAAAATCTACGTTAGGCAATACAATATTGCAGCTTGATAAAGTAGATAGTGGTCAAATTTTGTATAAAGGAAATGACATCACTAAACTTACTTCCTCAGAAATCAGGGGTTTAAGAAAAGAAATTCAACTTATTTTTCAAGATCCATATGCTTCTCTTAACCCTAAATTAACTGTTGGGAAAGCCATCATGGAACCGATGCAAGCTCATGGATTGTATAATGATGACACCGAAAGAAAAGAAAAAGTAATGGAATTATTGGGGCGTGTAGGGTTAGAAGAGGAACATTTTGATAGATACCCACATGAATTTAGCGGAGGACAACGTCAACGTATCGGAATAGCAAGAACGATTGCTCTACAGCCCAAGTTAATTATATGTGATGAATCTGTTAGCGCATTGGATATATCTGTACAAGCACAGGTTTTAAACCTACTAAATGAATTGAAAGAAAATTACGGATTCACTTACATTTTTATCTCTCATGATTTAGCAGTAGTAAAATATATGTCAGACCAATTATTGGTCATGAATTCTGGTAAAATAGAAGAACGTGGCGAAGCGGATGAAGTATATGCTAATCCAAAAAAAGAATACACTAAGAAATTAATCAATGCTATCCCAAAAGGAATGTGATTAACAACTAGTTTTCGCCATAATCAAAAAAAAATAAACCACTTCAGTGAAAAAAAGAGGTTAACTACATTTGAATATTATACTTTTCTACAATAGGTTTAGGGATTGAGTCTAATGGTTCATCAAGCATTTCTCTTAAATCAATTTCTATTCCTCGTGACATTGTGGTTATAGGAACATCGTTTGGTGTTCCTTCAAAAGGATTTTTACAAGATCTTCCGATACGCTCCATAGTATGAAATACCCAAGATACGATAATGCTAAAAGGAATACTTGACCAAACAAAATATTTTCCTATTATGGGATAATTTTCAATTAAATCATTTCCAAGAGTTTCGAATTCTTGCACAATTCCAAAGGGAAGTAAAATAAGAAATATCCAAACAAAATTATGATTTAGTGTGGCAAATTGTCTTGGGTAAGGAAAGTTTTTAATACGTTCTGATTTTCCTTGTAAAGCATAAAGCTCAATTAATATTTTTTCTAATTCTATATGTCTGAAATCATCAATTATTTTTTTTTCTTTTAACCGCTTTAATTGTTTAGATTGTAGAGATATAGTGTGTGTGGCTTTGTTCGTTTTACTTAAGATATAATCATACTCTTTTTTGGACAAATAAGGTGTTAATTCTTTTTCAAGAGTGAATTTGAATTCTTGTATTTCAGCCATTTCACTCCATTTTTTATTGGTATTAAAATTTAAGAAATCTTCCCAAGGTTTAGAAGCTCTCTCATGGCATGCCGTAGACTTGTTAACCAAGCGATATGCCTGAATATTAGTTCTTTTTTAATTTGTTTAAAATCTTCTTCCGAAATCTTCTTCTCAGTGAATTCGTTGGTAATGAAATCATTTACTAGAATTCCCCAAGAACGAGAAGCGTTTACAATCCCTCCCCAAATTTTACGTGCTTCCCAAATTCTATCGTAAGAGGCGTTGTTTTGAAATCCAATAACAAATGCAACGGCTGTACCTATTAAGGATACTGGTAGCCAAGGCAAATCCAACCACTTTAAGTTAAACACTTCATGCAAAATAACAGGAATTATTGCCAAGATTAAAAACTTAAGAATTTCTTCACGTGTCCACTTGATTAATTCTATAGTGGAATATTTTGTTTTTGTATACATAAAATGTTCTAGATTATTACTTGATAAACCAAAGTTAAGATCTTAGGTTTTGTTTTTTCAACAAATATAAGAGTTTCCTTTATTGGTCTCAGAATTAGTTAAAACTATGCACTTTAGTGCATCTCGCTTTAGCTTCTAAAAACATTTACCTTTGTCTTATGACAGAACAACGGGTAAATGGCCATACAGTATCACGTTTAACGGTTCATCTAGTTTGGAGTACCAAGTATCGTTATCCTGTTTTAGAAGGAGATATTCAAAAACGATGTAGGTCAATTCTAGTTCAGGTTTGTGATGCAGAAGGAGTGAGTATTTTGAAAGGCGTAGTTAGTAAAGATCATGTTCACATGCATATTGAGTACCGTCCGTCTCAGGATGTAAGTAGTCTAGTTAAGAAATTGAAAGGTCGCAGTTCAAGAAAGCTTCAGCAGGAATTTCCTAATCTGAAAAAGCGCTATTGGGGTCGTCATTTTTGGGCTATAGGATTTGGTTGTTGGAGTACAGGAAATATTACAGATAAAATGGTAAATGATTATCTAGAGCATCATCGCAAATCTAGTAATGATACAGATTCTTTTATCTTGGAATGATTCCGTACTGCTGACTTTAGTCAGATTTAAAAACCTATGGACTTTAGTCCATAGTGGTTTAGTTATATCTTTATTAAGGTTTTACTCATTAATTTTCTGAAATTAAAACTTCTTTTTTCCTATCGGTTTCTAGACAAGAATAATTTCTAATTACATTTTTATACAAAAATTTGTTAATAGACCTAAATAAGCTTAAATTAAATAGTTAAAAAACTAAACAGCAAATGTGATAGTATGAAAAAATTACAAATTATACTGTTTTTTAGCATAGTGTCAGGTTTTGCACAACAGAAAGAAAAAGCTGTTTACTATAAGAGAGCAGCATACATGAAAGAAATATCTGCATTAGCAACAAAAAATAGTTTAATACCATCTAATGACAAGATAAAAGAGGTTAATCCAAAACGAGTAGGAGCTAATCGGGTTGTGCCAGGTAAAGGGTATCCAAAAAATGGAGATCCTTTAGCATTAAAAAAGATTGGTAATCCTGTTGCTAAGACAAAAGGTAGGGGAACAGTGTTAAGTTTTGAAGCGGCAAGCTCAGGCAGTACACCTACAGATCCTACTGGAGCAGTAGGAGTTAATCATTACGTAAATGCTTGGAATTCTTCTTTTGCGATTTATGATAAATCCGGAAACAATTTAGTGCCAGCTGCTTCTTTGGCCAATATATGGGAAGGAGAAACGCTAGGGGATCCAATAGTGTTTTATGACAGTTTTGCCGACCGTTTTATTATTACTGAATTTAGTCAGAACCCAAATGGTTTTTTAGTAGCAGTGTGTAAAGGATCAGATCCAGTTAATGATGGTTGGTATACTTATAGGTTTAACACAGGTAATACATTTCCGGATTACCCAAAATTTTCAATATGGTCAGATGGGTATTATATTACAGCTAATAAAGATCAAAATACCGCATCTACAAGTCAGGTCGTTTATGCATTAGAAAGGGATAAGATGCTAATAGGTGATAATTCAGCTCAGATTATAGGGTTTCCTTTACCGGGGATTAAAACAAGTGGGTTCTATAGTCCCTCTGGTTTTAATGCATTAGGGAGTGCTCTCCCGCCAGAGGGCAACGCGCCAATAATTTATATGCAAGATGATTCTTGGGCAAATGTTTATGAAGATGCGTTAAAAATATGGTTAATAAATGTTGATTGGATAACGCCTTATAACTCTATAATTGAAGAATCGCAAGAACTAACAGTGAGCAATGGGGATATTAGTGCTTTTGATACCGTATTTGATGGAGGGTCTTTTTCTAACCTACCACAGCCTAATGGAGAGGATTTAGATGCTTTACAAGCCACAGTAATGTATATGACTAACTACAGGAGGTTTTTAACACATAACTCTGTGGTGTTAAATTTTGTGGTGGACCTCGATGGCAACGATGATAAAGCAGCAATTAGATGGTATGAATTAAGACAGATTAATGATGGTGAACCCTGGACAGTCAGCAATACGTAACGGTCCAAGGCTACA
>CAVYIL010000105.1:0-11452 GCA_963768325.1 uncultured Flavobacteriaceae bacterium
ACTACTCATATAAATAACAAAAGAAGAGGGCAAACTAAAACAGTAGTCCTCTCTTTTTTTGTTATACAGTATTGTTCGGATTGTTAACTTTTTGTTGTTATATAGCGGAATTGTATCAATATCTATTAAGAGGTTAATTTATAAGCACTTTTTTATTTATTTGTTTTCGTTTTTAAAACGCAATAAGTACCTTTTTCTAATTTAACTCTACTTATACCATTTTTCTTATAAATTTACGGCAATAAAACATTCTTTTTTCCTGTCTGCTTCCAGATAAAAATAAACCGTAACACTGCTGTGCTTGATTTTTCTCTACCGCAGATATAAAAAAAATAAGGGATTTTCTTTTACAGTAAATTCATAAGAAAAATGGTGCTAGATCAATAAAAAATTATTTTCACGAAACTTTCCCTAAAAATTTTATTCGAGAGAGGTTCTTTTTCCTTGAAATCAAATAATTAGACATAAACAGAAGTTTCATCTTCCGTTTGAAGTTTTATTTTAAACCCAATAGGTATATAATCGTTTTGTTGACAAATTCAAAGTTTCTGTATTAGATAGGAGTAAACTTATCTATCTATAAATTTTCGGACTCTCTCCTAAAGAGCAGGAACTTCTTCTTGGGTCAATCCCAAAAGTTGTCTTTAATCATTTTATATGAGTCATGTTTGTAGAAATAATTTGGAACAAAAAAAGAGACTGTCTTTTCAGACAGCCTCTTGTGTAAGATAGATTACCCCAAAACCTATCGAACTAAACTTAACGTAAACACAATCGTCATAATTGCATATGCAATATACAACACTTTTCGAGAAATAAAAATATTTTTATAGGGAAATGTCCCGTGATTAAATCATCCTTGATGTTAAAACACATATTAAGTACTTTAAAAACGGAGTCTTTATAATTAATATGTTGTTTTATAGGTTTTTATGTCAACATGTATTTTAGATAAAAAAAAGCAATTTTTTTTCAAAAAAGACAAAAAAATCGATTTTTTTGCTCTAAAAACGTTGTTTTTATAACTTTTTTTGATGTCAAAAGTTAAAAAAAAGTCAAATTCACCCTCATGGTTAACATTTTTTTTAGAAAAATCATGAGTTAAGAGCAGATTAAAATTTTAGATATTGTTATTTAAATCTCACTTTTGGTTGTTATAAATCAGGCAGAATTACAATCTTGAAAATTTATTAATTAAGAATACTTTCTTTTTTGAATTATAACAGTATGTAGCAATCGGATTAAAAATTTATATTTGCTATCGTAAAATTTTTGAGGGTTTTACTTCTGTCTTTAAAGAGTGATTATAAGGAATAGAAGTAACAATAATATTGATTATAGAAAAAAACAGCATATAAAATGAAACATACTAAAGTAATAGAAGTGTTAAAAAGTGATAAGTATTCTCAGCCTATAATGGTAAAAGGATGGGTTCGTTCTTTTAGAAATGATCGCTTTATTACTATTAATGATGGTTCCACAATCAATAACATACAGTGTGTTTTAGAGGATAACAAAATAGATGATAAAATTTCTCAAAGGATAAATATTGGTGCTGCAATTGTTGTTAAAGGCACTTTGATAGAAAGTCAAGGAAAAGGTCAGCGTGTTGAGATAATAGTTTCGGACATTATAATTGAGGGAGATGCTGATCCAGAAGATCTTAAGCTTACTATTTTGTCTCCTAAACGCCATAGTTTAGAAAAACTAAGAGAACAAGCTCACCTTAGGGTTAGGACCAACACTTTTGGGGCAATTATGCGTGTACGTTCCAAATTGTCATTTGCAATACATGAATATTTTCAGAAAAACGATTTTTATTATGTCCACACACCTATTATTACAGGAAGTGATGCAGAAGGAGCTGGTGAGACTTTTAAAATTACCAATCTGAATCTTAATAATGTTCCTAAGGATGAAAATGGTGAAGTTGATTATAGCAAAGACTTTTTTGGTAAAGAAACAAATCTAACGGTTTCTGGTCAATTAGAAGGAGAAACTTATGCAATGGGATTAGGACAAATTTATACCTTTGGACCTACTTTTAGAGCAGAAAACTCGAACACTTCTCGTCATCTAGCGGAATTTTGGATGATAGAACCAGAAATGGCTTTTTGTGATCTTGATGGTAACATGGATTTGGCAGAGAGTTTTATAAAATATGTTGTTAAATACGCACTCGATAACTGTCAGGATGATCTTGAATTTTTAGAAAATCGTTTAATACAGGAAGACAAGCAAAAGCCTGAGGCAGAACGATCCGAAATGCTACTTCGAGATAAACTAAAGTTTATATTAGAAAATAATTTTAAGCGTGTTAGTTACACAGAAGCCGTTGAAATTCTAAAGAATTCCAAACCTAATAAGAAAAAGAAATTCAAATATCCGATAAACGACTGGGGAGTTGATTTGCAAAGTGAGCATGAAAGATTTTTAGTGGAGAAACATTTTAAATGTCCTGTGATTTTATTTGATTATCCAGCCAACATTAAATCATTCTACATGCGTCTTAATGAAGATGGTAAAACAGTACGTGCTATGGATATTCTTTTTCCAGGAATAGGAGAGATTGTTGGTGGTTCACAGCGAGAGGAACGTTTAGAAGTGCTTAAAGAAAAAATGGCTGCCTTAAATATTCCCGAAAAAGAACTTTGGTGGTATTTAGATACACGTCGTTTTGGAACTTGTACACATAGTGGCTTTGGACTAGGGTTTGAAAGATTGGTGCTATTCGTTACAGGAATGAGTAATATTAGAGATGTAATTCCTTTTCCTAGAACACCGCTAAATGCAGAGTTTTAAATGAAGTGGTTTAAACTTTTTTGATTTTTAATTGTTTTGACGCGATTGGATAATATGGTTCTGTTACAAACTCTAAGTTTTAGATGTGTCTTGTAGAAAAATCGTAATTAGTGATTTCAAAGGACATTATTATGAGGTAACTGTATAGAGAATGCTTACGTTTAGATAGTAAATACGGCATTAGTTTGTCGAAATTTGGACAAGACGTTGATGTGAGTCAACACACTTTGTCTCGCTAAGTTTAGAAACAAGCCTCCAAAATGGAGTGCTCTTTTATAATGGAGCCTTTCTGTATCTTATAGACACTTACGTTAATGTCGCGTATCATTTTTCTTAGAATTTGAAATACCCTTTTTAAACAATGTTAGATTGTTGCTAGGATATTCTAAATACAAACAATAACACTATAGTAAATGAATTATATAATAAGAGATGCGGTAGCAAATGATATGCCTCATGTTCTAAAACTAATACAAGAACTGGCTACATTTGAAAAGGAACCGGATGCCGTAGATGTAACTTCAGATGAGTTAATCACTGAAGGATTCGGAGAAAACCCTTTATTTCATTGTTTTGTAGCAGAAGTGTATAACGAAATTGTAGGGATCGCCTTAATTTATTTTCGTTTTTCTACTTGGAAAGGAAGAACGATACACTTAGAAGACCTTATAGTTAAGGAATCAATGAGGGGGACAGGATTAGGCAAGTCTTTATACACTAAGGTTTTGCAATATGCTAAAACCAAAAAAGTACGGCGTGTAGAATGGGCTGTATTAGATTGGAATAAAAATGCAATAGAATTTTACAGAAAAAGTGGGGCTTCAATTTTAAAGGATTGGTATTTGGTTCAAATGGATCAAGAGCAAGTAAACACTTATATTTCTCGATTATAAACATCTTTTATTACTCAATTTTTAATCGTATAATTAATAAATTGCATTAAACTAAAAAGAGAGCTGTTAATGAAGGTGTTTAAATTTGGAGGAGCATCTGTTAAAGATGCTAATGGAGTAAAAAACGTTGTTAGCGTACTTCAGAAAGAAAATGTTGGCGATATGGTAATTATTGTATCTGCGATGGGTAAAATCACTAATGCTCTTGAAGAAGTGGTTGATTTATACCTAAACAATAGTTCTGCGTTATCAAAATCAATTCTTACTATAAAAAAGTTTCATGCCGAAATTCTGAAATCGCTTTTTGAAAACGAACAGCATTCAGTATTTAGAAAGGTAGAAAACTTTTTTATGGATTTAGAAACAATACTAAAACATAACAAATCAAAACAATACGATTTTGTTTATGATCAGATTGTTTGTTATGGTGAGCTAATTTCTACATTAATTGTAAGTGAATATATAAAGGATAATGGTTATCCTAATCAATGGTTAGATGTGCGCACATATATTAAAACAGATAATACATATAGAGATGCAACCGTAAATTGGGAACTGACTCAGGATAATGTAAAACACCAACAGATTAACAAAGGAATTAGTGTTACTCAAGGGTTTATTGGGTCTGATTCTAATAATTTTACTACAACATTGGGCAGAGAGGGAAGTGATTATACTGCCGGAATTTTTGCATACTGTTTAAACGCAGAAAGTGTAACTATCTGGAAAGATGTTCCTGGAGTGCTTAATGGAGATCCTAGGGTTTTTGAAAACACTAAATTATTAACCCATATTTCTTATGAAGAAGCCATAGAGTTAGCTTTTTATGGAGCGTCTGTTATACATCCTAAAACATTACAGCCTCTACAACGAAAAGAAATACCATTACACGTTAAATCTTTTTTACATCCTGATAAAAATGGTACTTCTGTAAAAAAAGGACAAAAACTAATCCCGTATATACCGTGTTACATAGTTAAAAAAAATCAAATATTATTATCCTTATCATCTTTAGACTTTTCCTTCATAGTAGAAAACAACATTAGTGATATTTTCAACCTTTTTCATGAATACCAACTAAAAGTAGATTTGATACAGAATTCTGCAATTAGTTTTTCAGTATGTTTAGATAATAAATTCAATTCCTTTGAAAAATTATTAAATAAATTAAAAACAAAATTTAAAGTAACTTTTGAAGAAAATGTATCTTTATTTACCATTCGACATTTCACTGATAATTCTATAATATCCTTAAAAAGAGATAAAATAATATTATTAGAGCAAATCACTAAAGAAACCTATCAAATGGTAACAAGACAGTAACAAGGTCTATAGAAAGAAATTGTTATATTTGCCGACTGAATAAATACTATTAAATGCCTATAATTACAGCAAAAGAAGTAGCCGCGGGACTAAAGTTAGATAAATTTGGTTTTATTGGTACATTTATCGGTTGGATAATCCTAAAATTAACAAGGATTTCCAAGATTAATCGACAATATGATGAACTTAACCATTATGAAGGGTTAGAATATATAAGTAAAACACTCGAAGCATGCGGCGTTTCTTATGAAATTCCAGCAGAAGATCTAAAAAGATTGCCAAAAGATGGAGCCTTTATAACACTGTCAAATCACCCATTGGGAGGAATTGATGGTGGGTTGTTACTTAGGTTCATGCTAGAAAAACGTGCCGATTATAAGATTATAGCTAATTTTTTACTGCAAAACTTTATTCCTTTAAGACCTTATATATTGTCAGTAAATCCTTTTGAAAAACGCAAGGACATTAAATCTAGTTATAAAGGAGTAAAAGAAGCTATACAACATCTTAAGGAAGGAAAACCGTTAGGGATATTTCCTGCCGGTGAGGTCTCCACTCATAAAGAAGGAAAAGACATTGTAGATAGGCCTTGGGAGCCCGGTGCCATGCGATTAGTAAAAAAAGCAAAAGTACCTGTAATACCAATATATTTTCATGCTCGGAACAGTAGGCTTTTTTATCGCTTAGCATCTTTAAGCAGCTCTTTAAGAACCGCTAAGCTACCTAGTGAGTTTTTCTCACAAGAAAACCGTACTATCAAGATTAGAATAGGAAATCCAATATCTGTAAAGGATCAAGACGAATATTCAGACCTTGAAGAGTTTACAAGTTTTTTGCGTAAAAAAACGTATATGTTGGCTAACCCTTATGAAAAAAAGAAATTACGGGATTCTATTCCACAAAATCTAAAGCTTCCTAAAGCCCCAAAAAAAATAGCTTTACAAAGTAATCTACAAACCATTGAATCAGAGCTTGAATACTGTAGAGATAATGATAAAAGGCTTTTGATAAGCAAAAACTATGAAGTTTTTCTTGCCGAAAAAAAATATATTCCTGGCATATTACATGAAATAGGAAGATTACGTGAAATTACTTTTAGAGAAATCGGTGAAGGAACTAACAACTCTATTGATTTAGATCCTTTTGACGATTATTATCACCATATGTTCTTGTGGGATAATCAAGAAAAAAAACTTGCAGGAGCATATCGCATGGGATTAGGATCTGATATTTATGCAAGATATGGTATAAATGGATTTTATTTACAAGACTTATTTAGGTTTGAACCAGAACTTTATAAAATGATGAGCGAATCCATAGAAATGGGTAGAGCTTTTATCATCAAAGAATACCAACAAAGACCAATGCCGTTATTTTTGCTTTGGAAAGGAATTGTACATTGTACACTTCGTTTTCCTGAACACAAATACCTTATTGGAGGTGTAAGTATTAGTAATAAGTTTAGCAACTTCTCTAAATCGCTTATGATTGAGTTTATGAAATCTAATTATTATGATCCATATGTCGCTCAATATGTCAGACCCAAAAAAGAATTTAAAGTTAAATTAAAAGATGCTGATAAGGATTTTGTCTTTGATGAAAGTAGAAGTGATCTAAATAAATTTGATAAAATTATTGACGAGATAGAACCCGGAAGCTTAAGAATACCAGTTTTAATTAAAAAATATATTAAACAAAACGCAAAAGTTGTAGCGTTTAATGTAGATCCCCTGTTTAATAATGCAGTTGATGGATTAATGTACATTCGGATAGCGGATCTCCCGGATAGCACTGTAAAACCTGTAATGGAAGAGTTTCAGGCAGAGTTGGAATTAAAATATTTCAAAAACAGTGATAAATAACCCTGTTTTTGAGCAGTATCTTTGGAACGAAACACGTTAAAGAATACGTTTTAAAAAACAAATAAAAGCTAGTTATAAGAAATTTATAGAGTGTTTACTTTCTTTGGAAGTAATACTTATCAGTATAGAGTATAAAAAACATGACTTGATATTTTTTCTTTAAAGAGACACTTGTTTGGGTAATATTTCCTCAAAACTAAGATTAAGTGTCTTTATATAAGAGAGTGCTAAAACAGCTGGTATTTCAGATTACTAAAAAACCAAATACGATGAACTTTAGTTACTGGGAGTATAAAACATGGTTATCCAATCTAGATTATACAATTATCGGTAGCGGGATAGTTGGACTCACTTGTGCAATTCATTTAAGAAAAAAATTTCCAACAGCTAAAATCTTGATATTAGAGCGAGGTGTATTGCCAAATGGTGCCAGTACAAAAAATGCAGGTTTCGCATGTTTCGGAAGTATTTCAGAAATAGTAGACGACTTTAATTCGCACACCAAGGAAGAAGTAATAGAACTTGTTCAGAAAAGATATAATGGTCTTCAGTTACTTCGAAATAATATTGGTAATCAAAACATAGATTATTTGATGCATGGGGGTTATGAATTGTTTACCAGAGAAGATACGATATTACAGGAAGAATGTTTTTGCAAAATAAAGGAAATCAACTCTTTGTTAAAACCAATTTTTAAAGAGGACGTTTTTAAAATAACAGAAAACATATTCAACTATAAGAATATTTTTCCAAAATACATTTTGAATCGATTTGAAGGTCAGATTGATACAGGAAAAATGATGGATGCATTACTTAATAAAGCCCAAACTTCTGGTGTTAGAATTTTAAATAATTGTACGCTTCAATCTTATGAAGAAAACAATACTTCTGTGAAAATAAAAACAGAACACTTTAGCTTTTCTACAAACAAAATGCTGATCGCTACAAATGGATTCGCTTCTCAATTAGAGATAAATCATGTAAAACCAGCACGTGCCCAAATATTGATAACTAAGCCAATACCTAATTTACACATTAAAGGAACGTTTCACTTAGACAAAGGGTACTATTATTTCAGAAATATTGACAACAGAATACTACTAGGAGGAGGTCGAAATCTTGATTTTAAAACTGAAGAAACGACGGAGTTATCACAAACTGAGTTAATTCAACATAAATTAGAGGAAATTTTAAACGAAATAATACTTCCTAATACTAAATGTAAAATTGATTATCGGTGGAGTGGAATAATGGGGGTTGGAAGTCAAAAAAAACCAATTATTAAACAATTGTCCAATAATGTATTTTGTGGCGTACGTTTAGGTGGTATGGGGGTGGCTATTGGCAGTTTAGTTGGGTTAGAATTAGCCGAACTTTTATAAACTAATTTGGTTTTCCTAATTTTATTAAGCAAAGCAGGTGCTTTTAATACCCTTTTAGTTGTCTCTAATTAAAACAAGCTAACGATTTAGATAGTAAAACTAGGTAATGAAAAAGATATTTCGATTAGTATTTAAAAGTTGTGTTTGGTTTGTTATACTAAGTGTTTTATGGGTGCTATTATATAGGTGGATACCAGTTCCTGCCACACCTTTAATGATAATAAGATACCAGGAATCAAAAAACAATAATAATATTCAACACCAATGGAAACCGCTTTCTGCCATATCCCCAAATATACAATTAGCAGTAATCTGTAGTGAAGATCAAAATTTCGTTTCTCACGGAGGGTTTGATAGAAATGCTATTAAAAAGGCTTTACTAGACTATCATACAGGTAAACGATTACGAGGAGCAAGTACCATATCACAACAAACAGCAAAAAATGTTTTTTTGTGGGGAGGTCGTAATTGGGCTCGAAAAGTAATGGAAGTTTATTTTACATTATTAATAGAGATTTTTTGGGATAAAGAGCGTATTCTAGAGGTATATCTCAATAGCATAGAAATGGGAAATGGTATATTTGGTATAGAAGCAGCTTCTCAATTTTGGTTTAATATATCTGCGGCTAATTTAACAAGAGATCAGGCGATAGCAATTGCAGCAATATTACCTAATCCTAGAAAGTATGTTGCAAACCCAGCTTCAACATACATTCAGAAACGGAAAAATTGGATACATATACAAATGAACAATTATGGTACGTTAGTATTAGATGAAAAAAAGTAAAAATGAATTCAAAAAAGCTCAAAGAAGAATTGTTGCACCAATGTCAAACCTATGTAGAGCAAAGATTACACAGGGTTAATCTAACTATAATAGATATTCAGGAATCATTGACCTCAGAGACCAAAAGTAGTGCAGGAGATAAACACGAAACAGGTCGCGCCATGATTCAGTTAGAGCGGGAAAAAGCGGGACAACAATTAGCTGAAGCAAACAAACTACAAGGTGTTTTGTCCAGAATTAATATAGCCTCTACATCAAAAACAATTCATTTGGGTAGTTTAGTGTACACCTCTGTGGGGAATTATTTCATCAGTATTTCTGTTAATCCATTAACAATATCCAACACTATATATTATGCTATTGCGGCTAACTCACCAATCGGAAAATTGTTGTTAGGAAAAACTGTAGGAGACTGTGTTGCTTTTAATGATAAAAAAATAACGATTAAAAAGGTTTATTAATATTGATAATTTTCATCACACACAATACAATTTATGACCGTCAAATAAGTTATTGTATTTAAGGGTTTTTGGGTGAAAATATATTTTTATCCCAAGACATGGTAATATAGGGCTTTTATAAAATAGTCTTAACACTACAAATAAAGGAAACTTGACAGAAACTTTTTTAAAGCTAACATTATGATATATATAAAAACACCTCTGTTCTGTATATTGCTTACGATAATAACTCTTTTCAATTCTTGTTCTGGATCTGATGATTCTACATCCTCTAATTCAGTTATAATTTCGGAACCGCTTAATTTTTCGGCAACAGCAATAAATGCTAATTCTATTACACTAAAATGGGAAAAGCCTAGCACAAATGCTGATTTGGTTGCATTTTATGTTTTAGAAAGAGATGATGGAGGGTTAATTCCCCCTGTTGATAAAGATACTTTTACTTTTATCGACACAAAATTAACTCCAGACACTTCATATACGTATAGTATACATGCAGAAGGAGCAAATGACAATAAAGGAACGGTTGCCACAACGACTGTAAAAACAAAAGTTCAAGGTACATATACGGGAAAGCTAAATGGAGTAGATTATACTTTTAAATTGATAACTGCCAAAAAAATTAACAGTTTTAATCCGGTAATCCTTATTGAAACGGAAGGAGAAAATGGATTTGGCGATTTTCATTTTTCAATAGCTACTGAAGTAAAGGCTAATACCACATACAGCTGTGATGAGACAATAAATACTGCTGATTGTTTTTTATTCTTTACTATAAAATATTATAAAGGTAGCTTAGAGTATATAGAAGAAATTAGATCCGTTACAATTACAGAGTATAGTGATGAAAATAAAAATATTAAAGGAACCTTTACTTTGCAATTAGTTAATACGGATGATCCTATGGATAAAGTGAGTTTTACTAACGGTATGTTTGATGTTACCTGGATAGAATAGATATAGAAACAATTTAAAAAATCTAATTAAGACAAAGGTTTTTGATCCATTTTTTCATCTCTATCCTAAAAATAGTTCCGCTTATTAGTTCATGAAATTGTTGAAGCTCTTTTTTATTTACGGCTAAATCTATTTTATCAGAAGGGGTTCTTAATAATAATGACTTACATTCTTGATGATTTGTACAATGTCCACAACATTCAGAGTGCTTAGTAACGATACAGGAATCAGAAAAATCCTTTAATTCATTAAGTGTAAGTAAGAAACCTATGTCCCTAAAAACTATTTGAATTTTAGGGATATTTGAACTAGTATTCTTGTTCCAAAAAAAGGAAATACCAACCTCATTACTGTATATTTTATCGATAGCGCCCATGCTTATATTGTCTATAAATTTTATTCAAAAGTAATAATTATTTATAATAAGTCTAAATAAAAATAAGTTAATTTATATCTTTTAATTTTAATTGTAGAGACACATCTCCATTCCATTCATTTTCATCAATAGTATAAGCAGCATTAAAGTTTTGGTTTTTTAAAATCAAACTATGTTTAGCACCTAGATTAAACCCAATAGATCCAAAACTAACATTCTTTTTTTGTACTCTACATTTTAGATGTTTCTCATCGGCTCCTACACATTTAGAATATCCTGTATCTTTTAATGTTTCTGTCATAAAAACAGGATTCATATTACCAGGACCAAAAGGACCAAATTGTTTAAGAATACGATAAAATTTTGGAGTAATTTGATCCAGTTCAATAGACATATCAATACTTATTTCGGGAGTAAGAAGTTTATGGCAGCGAGACTGGGTCAGTAATTCGACACTAAAACAGCGACCAACAACCTCCACTTGGCTGTACCTGACACACAACTCCTCGGAATTAGCCGACAGCCACAGCAGCGAAATAGCGTCACAGGAGCAGGATTACAAGAGTACTACTAGTCGTTTACATTGCGCTTCGCAGCAATACGGCGATG
>CAVYIL010000106.1:0-7855 GCA_963768325.1 uncultured Flavobacteriaceae bacterium
ACGCTTCGTATTTTTATCATGTACGTGAAATAAATGGGTTAATGACTGAGTTTATTTAAACCAAACATAGATTCTATGTTTACTAGAAATCAAAATAATATAAACTTCGTGGTTTATAAAAAAATAACACGTCTACAGCTATTAAAGTGATTTTAACTTTTTTCAATTTGTCATAAAATTCTTTTTTCACTCAATTGAAGTGTAAAAAACAACTATTTTTTGCCAGAATCAAAAAAGTTAAAACCACTTCATAAAAAAAAGAAAGTATAAGATACCTTATACTTTCTTTTTTTATAGATTCAAAGTGAAATTTTAATTATACTTTAAATCATTTTTATTTTAGGTGTTCCATTTTAAAATTTGATTTCTCTTAAAAAAAATGAAATTAAACATCTATACATCAGTACATTAAACATACACTAAACTTTTTTTCGCTAAAGCATCTTTAATACCCTCTACACTTGTCTTATACGATCTAGAAAAAGGAATTAAAGCATTCGAATATTTGATTGCACATTTAGCTTTACCAAAATGGATTCTAGACACATAATTGGTATTTATAATATAACTATTATGAATCCTAACAAAATGCTCTGGCAATAAATTCTGAAAATGCTTTAATGTCTTAAAAGCTTCAATTTTATTACCATTATTCATCATAAAATCTGTAGAATTGTTATCTGCTTTTAGGTATAAAACTTCATTTACATCTACAAATCTATAATCACCATATGAACTAAAGCACAAAGTATGATCTGTTACCTGAGTAAAATCCTTCTCAAATCTAAGCAGTGTTTTATTAATTTCTGATTTAATCAAAGGTTTTAACATATAATCTAAAACACCATTTCTAATACCTTCTATCGCATACGCTGATGTATTAGAAACCACTATAAATTCAGGCAATGTAGTAATGTATTTTGACAACTCTGCTAACAAGGTATATTGGGTTTTAGCATTAGTTTTTCCTTCTACCTCTGGTTCTAAAAATACAATCCTAGGTCTTCTTTCTAGAATCAAATCCAATGCCTCTTGTTCATTTTTTGCTATTCCTGTACAAATATAATCTGTAAGTGTTTCTAATGCTATCTGAATAGAATCAATAGTTTTCTGATCATTATCTATTATTATATATGGATATTTCATAGAAAGTATATTTAAATTATTTAAAACTGTATTATTGTTCTTATCAATGTGTTTTTTAACAGTTACAAGATAAAGGTTTTATAAATCTTTTACATATGGATCAACCACAATATTGATATGTATTAACTACTAAAATTGTACTTTTTTTAGCATACAATTCACACTAAAAGGTTTACACATTACCTATTTACACACATAAAGCACTTACAATAAACACTTTAAAACCCAAGTTAAATTTAAAAAAAACAGAAATATAGCCCATATACACAACTAAAAAACCACCGAAAGTCAATACACAATATGTACTTATCATATCATTTTAACGTAATAATCAACTATTTTTAATCACTTTAGTTAAATAAATAACCATGTACAAACACCAATACAGGTGATTTCAATTGTTAGTCTATTAATTCAAAAAACACAATCCCTTAATTCTTCCTAACTTTGAGGTTCTAAACAAAAAAACTAAAATATAAACCATGAAAAACATTGTTGTCTTTACTGGAGCTGGAATTAGTGCTGAAAGCGGCATCAAAACATTTAGAGATGCAAATGGGTTATGGGAAGGTCATGATATTATGGATGTGGCATCTCCTATTGGTTGGGAAAATAACCCTGAATTAGTACTAGATTTCTACAATAAAAGACGAAAGCAACTACTATCTGTAAATCCCAACATAGCTCATCTTTCTCTAAAAAAATTAGAAAAAAAATATAAAACAACAATAATTACTCAAAATGTAGACGACCTACATGAACGTGCAGGAAGCACAAATGTAATACATCTACACGGTGAACTATTAAAAGTAAGAAGTCAATTTGATGAAAATTTAGTTTTCGATTGGAAAGAAGACCTATTTATTGGTCATTTATGCAAGTACAATACCCAATTACGCCCACATATTGTTTGGTTTAACGAAGAGGTACCCATGATAGAAAATGCTATAAAAGCAACAGAGAAAGCAGATGCTTTTATCATTATCGGCACATCGATGCAAGTATATCCTGCCGCTAGTTTACTTCAATATACCCCTAAAGATATACCAATATACTTGATAGATCCTAATCCAATGATCTCCTCTAAAAAAAATCTAACTATTCTGTCTAAAAAAGCAACAATAGGAGTTCCTTTGGTCATCTCTGAACTCATGAATTCTTAAAAAAAAAAATGAATTCACACAACTATTCAATATTGTGAATTATCAAAATAAAATAACTAATTTAAAACCAAAATCTAACTAGATAATATCAAAAATAGATCCGATCCTTAATAATGAAGTGGTTTAAACTTTTTTCAATTACCATATTTTCATAAATTCTGTCCTATTTATTTCATGTTAATATTTTATCTTTACCCCTACAAAAAAACATAACTATGTCATTTTCTCCATTGCAAGCAATTTCTCCCATAGATGGTCGCTATTCATCAAAAACCAAAACATTAGTCCCGTATTTCAGTGAAGAAGCCTTGATAAAATATCGAGTACTAGTTGAAATCGAATATTTTATAGCACTATGCGAAATCCCTCTTCCGCAATTACAAGAAATAAACACAGATGTATTCCAAAAATTAAGAGCTATTTATACCAATTTTTCTACGGAAGATGCTTTAGCAATAAAAGAAATCGAAAAAACCACTAATCATGATGTAAAAGCTGTAGAATATTTTATTAAAGATAAGTTCAATCTTCTTGGTCTAAAAAAGTTCAAAGAGTTTATACATTTCGGACTAACCTCACAAGATATAAATAACACAGCTATACCACTCAGCATCAAAGAAGCTATAGCCAACACTTATACACCTATGTATCTTGAACTTATCAATAAATTAAAAACCTTAGTCTCTGAATGGTCCTCTGTTTCTATGCTAGCTCGAACCCATGGGCAACCTGCTTCACCTACTCGATTAGGAAAAGAATTTCAGGTTTTTGTAACCAGATTAGAAGCCCAATTCAATTTGCTTCAAGAGATACCTAATGCTGCTAAATTTGGTGGAGCTACAGGTAATTATAATGCCCATAAAGTTGCATACCCAGATATTGATTGGAAAACTTTTGGAACTCATTTTATAGAGGGAAAAATAGGACTTCACCACTCTTTTCCCACTACACAGATAGAACATTACGACTATATGGCTACTCTTTTTGATGCTTTAAAAAGAATCAACACAATTTTATTAGATTTCAATCGAGATATATGGACATACGTTTCCATGGATTACTTCAAACAAAAAATAAAAAAAGGAGAAGTTGGTTCATCTGCTATGCCGCACAAAGTTAATCCAATTGATTTTGAAAACAGCGAAGGAAATTTAGGCATTGCTAACGCTATATTCGAACATCTTTCCTCTAAACTACCCATAAGTCGATTACAACGCGATCTTACAGACAGTACCGTATTAAGAAATATTGGAGTTCCTTTTGGACATACATTTATAGCTTTTCAATCTACCTTAAAAGGATTAAGTAAACTTTTACTTAATAAGGAAAAATTTGATGAAGATTTAGAAAACAACTGGGCTGTTGTTGCTGAAGCTATACAAACTATCCTAAGACGCGAAGGTTACCCTAATCCCTACGAAGCCTTAAAAGGATTAACTCGTACTAATGAAAAAATTAATCAAAATTCTATTGCTAACTTTATAGAAACTCTCGATATTTCTGATTCTATAAAATCAGAACTTAAACAAATCACTCCTTTTAATTATATAGGAATTTAAAATTTTAAAAAATAATTATAAAACACCAATTCGTTTTTTCTCAGAACCATCTAAAGCATTAGATTGTTCACAAAAAAAATGCTTAAATTCTAAGCAATTTTGAAGCCATCATCAACTATAAATTTTTAATTTATGTTTACTGATAAAACAACGATTATTCTCAGTGGAATTATTTGTATAGGATTTATTTTATGTGGTATTCTTGATATTTTAAGATATTTAGCAATTCAGATTGTTTTAACTATATTATTCATAATAATGATTGTTGAATTATTTTATAAAATCATACGATCACAAAAAAATAAAAACTGATTTAATCTCATTAAATCAGTTTTTATAAATATCACTCTATTCCTCAAAAGCCTTTACTACACTCTTAAAAGCAGATAAATCAACTTTTCCTTTATCAATAGACTTAACTAATCCAGCAATTTTTTCAGGTCTCATATCATCACCTAATACACGAACCAACGCTAATCCTTTTTCTTTATCTCTTGCAAAAATAATTACTTCATCAATTTTATCCTCATTTTTTCCGTAATACTTTAACAACACCTTTACATCATTAGACCCATACTTCATGAGAGTTTCTGATTTATCCCTGCTAAGAATAGTATCTATCATCTTACTTTCTTCATTCACTTTAGTTTGATTACTACCTTTTTGCGGCAAAGCTAATAAACTGATCTTCTTGATACTATTCAAAGCTCTCTTTTCATCAGGACTAAGATTTTGGTTTTTACTAATTAATACACTAGAAGGAATATCTATTGCTATAAAATCACTATCTCCTTGATGATCTACAAAATATTTCTGTAGTGAAGGTTCATTATTACAGCTTAAAAACAATGCAGTGGTAATTACACCTATTATCCTAAAAACATTAATCATAACACACTTTTTTATTAAATATTAAATCACTATACACTCTACCTTCTCTAATGAAAATGGTTTAAACTTTTTTATATATGCGATAGAGAAAAATCAAGCATAGCAGTGCTACAGTTTATTTTTATCTAGAAGCAGGTGGAAAAAAAGAATATTATATTGCAATAAATTCATAAGAAAAATAGTATTACTTATTTTTTATATTTTTCAACTCGTTACCTCCAGGGATATTGAGATCGTCCGCCAATTTAGAAACTTGCTTTAAATCTATATTTCCAGTAATTGTCAACACCACCGTATTAGATTTCTGATTATCTCCCTTACCTTCTAAGAACATTAATAATTCACTCACATGGTTCTCACTCTTACCTGGTTTAGTATAAAATTTAATATTTTTTCCATCATCATTAACCCGCATTAATTCATCCAGAGTAGAGTTTTTAAGATGATTATCTACATCCTCCTTCATTTTCTTTGCTACATCTCCATTTTCTGTAGCAAAAACCTTTATATTGTCTATATTTTTAACCAAATTAATATATTGCTTTGTTTCTGCATCACTACTTTCAAAATCTATTTTGGTTAACAGTTTAAACATTTTACTTGTTACCACCATAGACGATACATCTTTCATGTTCTCATACTTATCTAAATAATCTTGTGCACTTGACAAAAATGGTAATACTACTAATGCAATTAATATTGTTAACTTTTTCATAATCAAAATTGTTTTTTAATTTATTTTATAAGTTTATTTTTTGTGTTTTCAAACTCTTGTAGATACCTTAAATCCTGAGTACCTCTATTCATATGCTGCGCAACCATATTAAGTATTTCTTTCGTTTTCTCTAACGCTACCAATGGATCCTCATAAGTGTCTACACCTGTCTTTTTACCCTGATAATTTGTTATAAAAACCCCAACAATAAAAGCTATTGAAGCAGCAACACCTATCCATTTATACCTCGATACTCTTGTAAAATTACGTAAAGTAAAATCAGAACTTACAACTTCATTACCTTCCTCAGAAAAATATTGAAACAAACTCTGATACCCTTTAAGATGAGTAGGTACTATTTGAGTAGTAAAATATTTTTTTAATTCTCTTTCTTCTGAAATAGTCGTTTCTCCTTCAAAATACTTTTCCAGTAATTTTTCTATCCTAGACAACTCCATAATTATGTTTTTTTACTAATTCTTCTCTTATTTTTTTTCTCCCTCTAGATAATGCTACTCTAACCGCTACCTCATTTAGTTCCATAATTGCCGCTATCTCTGCATTATTATACTCCTCTATATCTCTTAGTTGAACAACCATTCTCTGTTGTTCTGGTAAAGTATTCATGATTTTTTCAACCCAACCTAAACTATCCTTTGCCTCTAAATCTCTTTGCAACGAAGAATTCTCATCCTTATAATTATTATGTTCAATTTTAAGATTTCCGTTTTCTTTAGCCTTTAATTTATCAAAACAATAATTTTTAGTCATTGTCATAGCAAAAGCCTCTACATTTTTATATTCACCAATTTTACTTTTATTTTTCCATAATTTTAACAACACTTCTTGTGTAGCATCTTCTGCTTCTTCAACACTAATTAACAATCGTTTAGACACCCTAAATAGTTTATCTTTAAATTTATTAGTTAGTATTACAAAGGCTTTTTCTTTCATACTTATCCAGTTCGTTAGTATAAAACTAAGCATATTAACTATATATAAGGGAGACGAATAACTATTTAATTTGTTACAAACTTTTTTAATTAATAATAATCTCATTACATTTAGGCTTTTTAACACCCAAATAATATGATTAAATCAAAATATTTTGTACTATTAGTATTGATTAGCATTTTTTTTACAAATTGTTTTAATGACAATGATGACATCCCTTATAATTCGACAGTAGAAGACATTAACAAATTTATCTGGAATGGGATGAATTACTTTTACCTATACAAAGCAGATGTACCAAATCTAGCCAATGATCGTTTTTCTTCTGAACAAGAAAAAACAAATTTTTTAAAAAGTTTTTTAACCCCCACCGATTTTTTTGAAACTTTAAAATCCCAAGTTGATGAATTCAGCTTTTTAGTAGATGACTATATTGCTTTAGAACAAGCATTTGATGGAGTTACCAAAAACAACGGAATGGAATTTGGTCTCAATCTTTATTCTAAAGATTCACACAATGTATATGGATATGTCCGTTATGTACTTCCAGAAACAGACGCTGCAGCAAAAGGAATAAAACGAGGAGATATCTTTAATACAATCAATGGTATCCAAATAACAGACAAAAATTTCAGGCAATTATTAAACCTAGACACATACACTATAGGACTTGCTAAATTTGACGGAACAACTATTCTACCTACAGGAAAATCAACTCTCCTAAACAAAACCGAATATACCGAAAATCCTGTTTTTATCGCCAAAACAATAGATGTAGAAGGTAAAAAAATTGGATATGTGATGTATAATAGTTTCACAGGGAATTTTGATAAACAATTAAATGCTGCCTTTGGTCGGTTAAAATCTGATGGAGTAACTGAATTAGTACTCGATTTAAGGTATAACGGTGGTGGGTCAGTTGAGTCTTCAATAGATTTATCCAGTATGATTACAGGACAATTTATAGGCAAGATATTTACTACAGAAGAATGGAATGCCGATAGACAACAACAACTTGGATCAGCACCCAATTTTTTTGATGACCGTATTAGAACAAATGATGCTATTAACAGTCTAAATCTTACTAAAGTTTATATTCTTACTACTAAAAGCTCCGCTTCTGCCAGTGAACTAGTAATTAATGGACTAGACCCATATATCACTGTTAAACAAGTAGGAACAACCACCAGAGGTAAATTTCAAGCATCTATAACATTATACGATTCATCAAATTTTAGACGTGATAAAGCTAATCCGGGACACACCTATGCAGTACAACCTTTAGTACTAAAATCAATCAACTCTGTTGGGTATACTGATTATTTCAACGGTTTAGACCCAGAAATAAAAATTGAAGAAGACTATGCCAATCTCGGAATGCTTGGAGATGTCAATGAGCCTTTATTAAAAGCTGCTATAGAGGATAT